>NZ_JBHYGG010000275.1:0-41512 GCF_051859125.1 Gemmata sp. | reverse complement strand
TGAACCCTCGCTCGGCGCTCGGGCTCGGACGGCAGGTGGCCCGAGAAGGAGAACGACATGAGCGACGAGTTGACCGACGACCAGAAGCAGTACCTCCAGGGGTTCGCGAGCGGGGCGGACGTCACCCGGACCGTCCGCGGCCTGCCGACGTTCGCCGCGACGCTCGGGCTCCCGCCGGGCACCGGCAAGCCCGCCGGCGACACGGTGCCCACCGGACCGGACGCCGTACACGTCCTCGCACAGAACCGGTCCATCGCCGAGGGGAAGAAGCTCACCCCGCAAGAAGAGGCGAAGCGGAAGCGGCACCCGCTCGACATGTGGGACGACCTCGTGAAGCACGCGGCCGAGGAGCGGTTCCCGAAGGGGGACGACGTGCTCGCGTTCAAGTACCAGGGGCTGTTCTACGTCGCCCCGGCGCAGGACTCTTACATGTGCCGGCTGCGGATGCCCGGCGGCATCCTCACGTCGCACCAGTTCCGGGGCGTCGCCGCGGTCGCCGACACGTGGGGCGGCGGGTACGCGGACGTGACGACCCGGGCGAACCTCCAGATCCGCGAGATCCCCGCGGCGCACGGGCCGGACGTGGTCACGGCGCTGCAGGACATCGGAATCGTCACCCGCGGGTCCGGGGCCGACAACATCCGCAACGTCACCGGGAGCCCGACGGCCGGCATCGACCCGCACGAGTTGATCGACACCCGGCCGCTCGCCCGCGCGATGCACCACCACATCCTGAACCACCGCGAGATGTACGGCCTGCCGCGGAAGTTCAACATCGCGTTCGACGGGGGCGGCGCGATCAGCGCCCTCGAAGACACCAACGACATCGGGTTCACCGCCGTCCGCGTCGGCGAGGGCAGGGCGGTCCCGGCCGGCGTCTACTTCCGGCTCCAGCTCGGCGGCATCAGCGGCCACAAGGACTTCGCCAAGGACGAGGGCGTGCTGCTGACCCCCGAGCAGTGCGTGCCCGTCGCGGACGCCGTGGTGCGGGTGTTCATCGAAAACGGCGACCGCACCGACCGCAAGAAGGCCCGGCTCAAGTACGTCCTCGACCGGTGGGGGCACGAGAAGTACGTCGCCGAGACCGAGAAGCTGCTGCCGTTCCCGCTCACGCGGTTCCCCTTGGCCGAGTGCGAGCCGCGGCCCGCGGTGCAGAAGCACGGGCACCTCGGCGTCCACCCGCAGCGGCAACCCGGGGTGTTCTACGTCGGCGTGCTGCTCCCCGTCGGCCGGCTCACGACCGACCAGGTCCGCGGCCTGTCCGCCCTCGCCGACACGTACGGCAGCGGCACCATCCGGCTCACCGTGTGGCAGAACCTGTTGATCTCCGACATCGCCGGCGAGGACGTGCCCGCGGTGCAGGCCGGCATCGAGGCGCTCGGGCTCCACTGGGACGCCTCCAACGTCCGCGGCGCGCTGGTCGCCTGCACCGGGAACGCCGGGTGCAAGTTCGCCGCCGCGAACACCAAGAAGCACGCCCTGGCGATCGCCGACTACCTGGAACCGCGGCTCACGCTCGACCACCCGCTGAACGTCCACGTCACCGGGTGCCCGAACTCGTGCGCGCAGCACTACCTCGGCGACATCGGACTACTCGGCACCGGCGTCGAGGTCGGGGACGAGATGGTCGAGGGCTATCACGTCTTCGTCGGCGGCGGGTACGGCGACGACCAGGACATCGGCCGCGAGGTGCTCCGCAGCGTCCCCGCGACCGAGGTGCCCGCGGCCATCGAGCGGATGCTCCGCGCGTACCTCGACCACCGCGACTCCCCGGACGCCTCGTTCACCGACTTCGTCCGCAAGCACCCGACCGCCGAACTGAAGGCCTGGTTCGAGCAACCCCAACTGGCCCTCGTGTAACGAGCGGGGTCCGGTCCGCGCCCGAGCGTCGAGCGAGGGGTGAGCGTGAACCCGCTCTCGGCGCTCGGGCTCGGACCGGACCCGAATCAATCACACCTGGTACGAGCGACGCACCCATGGCCATCCCGGTCCTCCCCGAGAGCGCCCCGTTCTCCGGCCCGCAGCGGGCGTGGCTGAACGGGTTCTTCGCCGGCCTGCTCGGCATCGACGGTTCCGCGAACGGGTCCGCCCCGAGCGGGCACGGCTCGAACGGGCACGCCCCGGCCGCCGCGCCCGCCGAGGAAGACTACCCGTGGCACGACCCCGCCCTGAAGCTCGACGAGCGGCTGAAGCTCGCGGACGGGAAGCCGTTCGAGCGGGTGCTGATGGCCGCGATGGCGCAGCTCGACTGCGGCGCGTGCGGGTACGTGTGCAAGTCGTACTCCGAGGCGATCGCCCGCGGCGAGGACACCGACCTGTCGAAGTGCTCGCCGGGCGGCAAGGAGACCTCGAAGAAGCTCAAGGAACTGCTGGCGGCCCGCAAGGCGCTGCCGGTCGTCGAGGCCAACGGCCACCACCCCGGCACCAACGGCGTGGCCGCGAAGCCGTCGGTGAACGGCACCAGCGGCACCAACGGGACCGGCGGCGCGCACGGCCCGTACGACCGCAAGAACCCGTTCCTCGCGCCGCTCCTGGAGTGCCAGAAGCTGACGTCCGGCGGGTCGCAGAAGGACGTGCGGTTCGTCTCGTTCTCGCTCCGCGGCAGCGGGCTCACGTACGAGGTCGGCGACGCGCTCGGGCTGATGCCCGAGAACGACCCCGAGCTGGTCGAGGCGGTGCTCAAGGCGATGGGCGCGCGGGGCGACGAGTTGGTGCCGGCCCCCACCGGCCCGCACGTCCACGCCTACGACGCGCTCGCCAAGCACTTCGTCATCACCAAGGTGAGCGAGCGGCTCGCGGCCCTGCTCGCCGACAGCGCCAGCGACCCGTCCGAGTCCGGCACCCTGAAGACGCTCGTTCAGGACGACGTGGAGGGCGTCCCGGCCGCGTGGGACGTGCTCGACCTGCTCGAACAGTTCCCGTCGGCCCGCGCCCCGGTCGCCGACATGGTCGCCGCGCTCGCGCCGCTCCAGCCGCGGTTGTACTCGATCTCTTCGTCGCTCAAGGCGCACCCGGACGAAGTCCACCTGACCGTCGGCGTGGTCCGGTACACCCAGGGCTCGCGGGTCCGCAAGGGGGTCGCGTCGAACTTCGTCACCGAGACGCTCCGCACCCGGCAGAAGGCGGGGGTGTTCGTCCACCACTCGCCCGGGTTCCGCGTGCCCGCGAGCGGCGACGTGCCGATCATCATGGTCGGCCCCGGCACCGGCATCGCGCCGTTCCGGGCGTTCCTCCAGGAGCGGGCCGCGACCGGCGCGACGGGGAAGAACTGGCTGTTCTTCGGCGACCAGCGCCGCGACACCGACTTCCTCTACCGGTACGAACTCGAGGGCTACCAGAACTCGGGGGTGCTGACCCGATTCGGCACCGCGTTCTCCCGCGACCAGACCGAGAAGGTGTACGTCCAGAACCGGATGCTGGAGAACGCGGCCGAACTCTGGGACTGGCTCCAGAACGGGGCGCACTTCTACGTGTGCGGCGACGCCCGCCGAATGGCGCTCGACGTGGACCACGCGCTGCACGCGATCGTGGCCCAGCAGGGCGGCCTGTCGGCCGACGACGCCAAGGAGTACGTGCGGAAGCTGAGCAAAGAGAAGCGGTACCAGCGCGACGTGTACTGACGCCGCCGCACCGTAGTTGGGTGCCACCTTCTGGCGAGCCGCGGCCGCGGGGAGCGGGTCGCGGTGCTCAGCATGTGCGTCGCGCCTCGCTCGTCGCGACGCGCCCGCTCCTCAGCGACCGGCGGCGAGGTGGGTCCGGGACACTTCTCAACAGCGCCGCGGTCGCATCACTTTCCGAAGTAGGCCGGTCCCCCGAATCGCCGTGATCGGGCTCCGCTCTGTCGCCCGCCTCTGTGAGGCCGGGCGTGCCGGACTCGCGCGGGCCCGGCCGCCGTTAATCTTACGCACGATTCGGCCCCACCCCGTCCCGTCGCTGGCGTCTCCGGGTACCGCAGCAGACCGCGAGTTGCTGTTAAACCGGCCGGGAGCGCCGCTCGATTCACCCGCCCTGCGCTGGCGGTCGGCCGCTGAACAGCCGGGCGCCGGCGGCACGGCTCTTGCACCCACCCGCCGCACCCGGCACGAGCGGTCGGCGACGCCCCGCGCGTCACGCGCCCACCGCCGGCCTTCGGCTCTCGCCCTCCACCCCATTCACCATGGACACCCGATGAGTTCCCAGCCCGCCCCCCGCCCCCGCCTCGCGGTCGAGCCCCTCGAGGACCGCCTCGCGCCGGCCACGTTCACCGTCACGTCGGTCGACAATGTGGGCGAGGGCACCCTCCGCAACGCCATCATCCGGGCCAACGCGACCCCCGGGGCCGACACCATCACCTTCGCGATCGGCACCGGGCTCCAGCAGATCCGCGTCATGACCACCCCTCTGCCCGCCATCACCGACCGGGTCAACATCAACGGCCGGAGCCAGCCCGGGTACGCGGGCCTGCCGCTCGTACTGGTGAACGGGGCCGGGGCCGGGGTTGGGGCCACCGGCCTCACGATCGAGCGCGGCGGGTCCGGGTCGGTGATCACCGGGCTGGGGGTCAACCAGTTCAACGGCGACGCGATCCGCATCAACGCGGACAACTGCCGCGTCCGGGCGTGCCACATCGGGGTCCTGTTCACCGGAGCCGAGGAGCTGAGCAACGCCGGCAACGGCGTCCGCATCTACGCCGCGGCCACCGGGAACATCATCGGGGGCGTGAACCCCGCGGCGCGCAACCTGATCTCCGGCAACGACGCCAACGGCGTGCTGATCGCGGGGGCCGCGACGACCGGGAACGTGGTGGCGGGCAACCACTTCGGGACGGGCTCGAACGGCACGGAGTTCATCGGCAACGGCGTGATCGACACCCCCACCCCCACGGACGGCGCGGGCGTCCGGATCCAGGGCGGGGCCTTCGGGAACCTGATCGGGGGCACCGCCCCCGGGGCGGGGAACCTGATCTCGGCGAACACCGTGTACGGGGTGGTCATTGACGGCTCGCCCGGCAACACGATCCAGGGCAACTACATCGGCACCGACGCGAGCGGCACCGCGGAGTTGGGCAACTTCGAGCACGGCATCTACCTGCTCAACGGGGCCTCCGGCAACCTGATCGGCGGCGCCACGGTCGCGGCCGGCAACATCATCTCGGGCAACGGGCTCGACGGCGTCCACGTCGAGGGCACCGGCACCCGGGGCAACGTCATCCGCGGGAACCGGATCGGCCGCGGGACCCGGGGGACCAACGTCGGGAACGGGGCCGCGGGCGTGTGGGTCGCCGACGGCGCGACGGGCAACTCCGTGGTGGGCAACGTCCTCGCGGCCAACATCGGCCCCGCCCTCCAGGTCGAGGGCGGCAACACCGTGGCGGACAACACCGTCCTGTGAAGCCGGGGTCGGCGTGCTGGCACCGGCTCCGGGACGCCGACCCCCGGGCCGCTCCGCCCTCGAGGCGCTCGCACGGGTCCGCATGCCCGCCGTCCCCGCGTTGTGTCGTTGATGGGCGTCTCGTCCCGGCTCGGGCGCTGCGAGACGCGCCCCGCGGGAGCGGTGGCGGCACCGGGTAACTCGGGAGCGGGTTCAGGGCAGTTTACCGAGCTTCGGGAGCGGTTCGGGTGGAGCAGCCTGGGGACCACCCGCGGCGGGGGCAGGACCGGGAGGGGCAACGGCGGGGGTGGTTGGACCGCAGGCGCGTCCGCGGTCACCACCCCAGACAGGACGATGGACGTCGCCACGGGTGATGCCGAACTGCCGGTAGAAGGTGCCGACCGGCCCCGGGACGAACGTCACCGGCACGAACACGGCCGTCATCACCAGGGTGATGGCGATGACCGTGCCGCTGACCTCGTGGAGCACCTCCATCGTCGCCCGGTACGGCGACAGGTGCCGGGCGTGCATCTTGGCTTGGACGGCCTCGACGACCACGATGGCGTCGTCCACCACCCCGATCGCCAGCACCCCCAGGAACAGCAGGATCACCGTGATGACGATGGCCAGCGGCGGGCGGAGGAGGATCTGTGTGAGCACGGCTTCCGGGGGTGGGCCGGCGTGTTCTGGGCGTTGATCGGCTCGGCTGCGTTCGGAACCAACCGGGCGGGGCCGGCCGATCCGGCGGTGTGGTTCGCCGGTCCCGCGCCGCGGTCCATTCGGGGTCCTACTTTTTCTCGCGCACGGCGTCGAGCAGCACCCGGATTCCGGCCCGCGCCACCTCGGCGTCCTGTTCGCCGGTCCCGCCGCCGACGCCGACCGCACCAATCAGTTGGCCGTCGATGACGATGGGAACGCCGCCCTTGAGAGTCGTGACCTTCCCCCCGCTCGCGTTCTGGATGCTCAGGCTCAGGAGCACGTCCGGCTCGCCCTTCGGCGGGAGCGGGCCGGTCTCCTGGCGGAACGTCGCGGCCGAGACGGCCTTGGTGAGGGCGGTGGCGGCACTCGCGGGCCGTGCCCCGTCCATGCGGGCGAACGACAGCAGGTGCCCGCCGTCGTCCACGACTGCGATGTTGCACGCCAGGCCCAACTCCGCGGCCTTCTTCTTCGCAGCCTCGAGCACCGTCTCGGCACCGGCGAGGTTCAGTTGTACCCGCTCGCGGGAGACGAGCGGCTTCTTGTCCTGGGCCGGTGCGACTGGCGACAAGAGGACGAGCGCGACCGACACGAGCACGATTCGAGAGAGGGACATGGCGACCTTTCGGTAGGGTTCCGGGTTCGGGTGAGTTTACCCCGCGGCCCGGTTGACGGCCCGGTGCGCACCCGGTGCGTCAAGGTCGCGTTCCTCCGGACCAGGTCCGCGCCCCGTGCGCGGAGGGCCAACCCGGCCACGGGGACCGGCCCCTCCCTCACTCAAGTGTCGTCCGCCGCCCGTTCCTACCGGGTGGGGCGAGCCGGCTCGCCGGGTCCGGGGGCGTCCGGAGCCCGCGCCCGACACCTCTCGGCGTCACGCATGTGCGACGGCGGCCGCTGCCGGTGCGGGTATGCGCCGCCCCTCGGGCAGCCGGAGGACGTCGGCGGCCCGGTGGAAGTAGTCGTCGTCGAACCCGACTGCTCGCTTGGCCAGTACGTCCCGCCGCACCCAGTTCCCGTTCCCTTCCGTGACGAGGAGCCGCAGGGCGGTGCCCGCCCCGGCCTTGAGCGTCGGCACCGACGGGATCGGCCAGTCGCTGCCGTGGACCACCTTCCGCCGCACCCCGGCGTCGCCCAGCAGCACCGGGAACGCATAGGACCGGCTCGGGTTGTCGAGCGCGGCAGTGTCGCCGTAGAGCCGCTCGTGCTCCTTCGCCATCCGCACGAAGGTCGGGAGGTAGTCGGTGCCGAGCGGGGTGGACCGGGTGCCGCAGTGGGCGGCGATGACCGTCACCCCGCACCGGAGGGCCGGCAGGAGCAACTCGGGGGAGGCGTACTGGGGGAATCGCTGCGGCAGCGACAGCTCCCCGCCGGTGTGGCACAGCAGCGGCACCCGGTGGTGCGCCAGCGCCTCGTAGAACGGGAGGCACCGCTCGGACGCCGGGTCCATTCCCTGCACGAGCGGCAGCCACTTCACGAGCACCGCCCCGGCGGCGACGCACCGGTCCAACTCGGCCAGCGCGTCCGGGCGGTACGGGTGGACGGACGCTCCGAACAGCACCTTCGGGTGCCGCCGGGCCAACTCGGCCGCGTACCCGTTGGTCACGTACAGGTGCGTGTTCGCGTCGTCGAGCCGCCCGTCCTCGGCGTACACGGCGTCGAACGCGAGCCCGACGGCGGCGTCCAGTTCGGGCGTCCCGTCGACGGTGCGGACCAGCCTGTCCTCGAACGCCCGCTCCAGCGCCTCGTCGCTGCCGAACAGGGGGAGGCCCAGCCGCAGGCGGGTGAACACCACGTTGGGGCGCCTGCGGAGGGACCCGGACAGGTGCCCGTGACCGGGCGTGGTCGCCAGGACGTGGACGTGGCAGTCGATTCTCACGGTCGGCCCTCGTTCGGTGGTCCCCGGCGCCCGCCGCGTGCCGGGGACAGCTCCGGGAGTGTGAGTGCGGGTTGAGTCGCGGCCACCTGCACCGCCTCGGCGTCGTTGCCCCAGACCCCGCTCGGGGCCGGCTCGTTCGCGGCCCCGTCGCGCCCGGTGCCCTCCTTCCGGAGCCGCTCGGCGCGCTGGTCCACGGTTTCCCCTGCTGGGCCTTCCCGCGCGAACGAAAGCAGTCCCCGCCAGCGGGACAGGGGCCGCGGCGGGCACTCGACGCGCCACGCGCCTCGATTCTGGCGGTCCTCGTTCTGGTTCTGCTCGTTCGGATTCTCGCCGGTGGTGCGGTGATTTTCAGCCGCGCGGGAACTCCATTGTCGGACGGGGTTCGCGGGCACGCCGCGAGCGAGCGCGAATCGGAGTGGTGCAACCCGGGGGCCGCCCGGTCCCGAGAGAGCAACTCTCGGGAAAGCCCGACGGTCCGTGCGGGCGGTACCCGACTCGCGAGTCGGGCTGACGGCAGTTTCCGGGGCGATCGCAATCCGCACGGTGTGGCACTTCGCGATCACCGGCGATTGTTCGAGCCGGCCGGGATGGGCGAACCGGCCGTCGCCAACTGTGCTGCGTGGCGGCCCCGGCAGGTGGCGACTGGCGCCTCGAACCGGTCACGCAAGAGTTGGGTGTTTATCCGCCGTGCGGTGCCGGCACGGGAGGTGCAATTGCATTCGTCGCCCGACGTGAAGATCACCGCATCAAGTGGGAGGGACTTTCCGTGCGATTCATACCGACCCGCGTCCACGGCGTTCTGGACTACCTGTGGGGCGCGTCACTGGTCGCGGCCCCGTGGGCCGGCGGCTTCGGCTCGATGTGGGCCGAGGCGATGGTCCCGGTGGCCATCGGCTTCGGGGCCATCTTCTACAGCCTGTTCACCGAGTACGAGTGCGGCGTGCGGAGCGTCATCCCCATGCGGATGCACCTCCAACTCGACGTCGCGGCGGGCGCGCTCCTGGCCGCCTCGCCGTGGCTGTTCGGGTTCGCGGGCAAGGTGTGGGTGCCCCACGTCGCGTTCGGTCTGTTCGCCGTCGCGGTCGCCCTCACCACGCGCCTCGTCCCGCACTTCGCTCCGGTCCAGCCCGAGCCGTTCGGTCCCGCCACCTGAGCGGTGCCGCGGACTGGGCCGCGGCCGCACACCCAATTATTTCGCCGAGGGTCCGATGTCCCTGCCAGAGATTGACCTGCCGAAGATCGCCGGGGTGGCCGGGTCGGCCGTCGGGCTGATCATCGCCACCGCCATCTTCCAGTCGTGGGTCACCGCGCGGTACGTGCCCGCGTTCGACCGGTACCGGGCGCTCACCGGCGAGCTGCGCGGGTACAAGGACCAGACCCGGCGCCGCGGGTCGCTCCGGGAGCAGATCCACGCGTACCACAATCGGTTGATCTGCATGAGCCGCGCGTCGTGCCTGCTGTGCTGGGTCATGGTGTGCGCGATCGTGGCGATCGCCGCGGCCAGCCTCGCCGTCGCCTTCCCCCCGAAGGAAGAGTTGACGGGGACCCAGGTGACCGCCCTGTCCGTGATCGCGACCGCCGGGGCGCTCGCCGTGGGGGCGGCACTCGTCCTCGACCTCGTCGCCGTCGGCCTGGTGATCACGGAGAACCGCATCGACCGCCGGTCCATCGAGGAGGAACTGGCGGACCTCGACGAGGTCAACGGGAGCGGCAGCCGCATCGGCCGGCCCCCGGGCTGAGCCGCCGTCCCGGTTCAGCCCGGGGGCCGGCCGATGCGGTGCTGGAGCGCGACGACGCCGATCAGGATCGCCCCGCGCAGCACCCACTGCCACGACGAGCTGATCGACCCCTCCAGGTTGAACGCGTTGAACACCACGGCCAGCAGCAGGACGCCCACCAGGGTGGAGCCGGCCCCGGCCGGGCGGCCGCCCAGGGACGTGGCACCGAGGACGAACGCCGTGATCGCCGCCAGCTCCCACCCGAGGCCCGCGGTCGGCTGGCCCACCCCGACGCGGGCGGCGAGGACCGCCCCCGCCAGCCCGGCCAGCGCCCCCGACAGCGCGTACACCCCGACCCGCACCCGCCCGACGTTCAGCCCCAGCAGCCGGGCCGCCTCCTCGCTGTCCCCAACGGCGTACACGTGCCGGCCGAACCGGGTCCGGCCCAGGACCACGCCGGCCAGGGCGAACGCCGCGAACAGCACGAGCACCGGCACCGGCACCGGGCCGACCCACCCGCGGCCGAGCCAATTGAGGTCCGCCGCGTCGCGCGCCACCCGGACCGACTGCTCCGCGGTCCACGCCAGGAGCGCCCCGCGGGCGGCCATGTTCACCGCCAGCGTGGCGATGAACGGCTGGACCCGCGCGACCGCGACGAGCAGCCCGTTCACCACCCCCAGCGCCCCGGCCGCCGCGACCGCCCCGGCGACGGCGGCCGCCGCCCCGTGCGGCGACAGGGTCGCCGCGACCACCGCGCCGACCGCCAGCAGCGCCCCGAGCGACAGGTCCAGTCCGCCGCTCAGGATGGCGAGGCCCATCCCGAGCGCCAGGAGCCCGGCCATGCTGTTCTGCCGGAGGACGTTGGTCAGGTTCTCGGGCGTCAGAAACGTCTCGTACCGGACCGCCGCGGCGGCGCACGCCGCGACCAGGACCGCAAGTGCCGGTCGGTTCCGGGCGGCCGCCATGAGGCGGGCGAGCGGGTGTCCCGGTGCCATCGTCAGTCCACCCGGGTGCGCTGCGCGGCGACGGCCGCGAGGATGACCGCCGCCTGGAGCACGAGCGCCCAGGCGAACGGGACGAGGAGCATGTTGAACGCCGCGCCGACCACGGCCAGGATGAGGACGCCGGCGGCGGTCCCGACCGGCCGCGCCCGGCCGCCGTGCAGCGGGGTGCCGCCGATCACCGCCCCGGCGATGGCGACGAACTCCAACCCGCTGCCCAGGTTCGTGGGGTCCGCCGCCCCGAGCCGGGCCGCCTCGACCAGCCCGGCGGTCCCCGCCAGCAGGCCGCTGGCGACGAACGCGGTCAGGACGGTGCGGCCGACCGGCACCCCGGCGGCGCGGGCGGCGGCCGCGTTCCCGCCGACGGCGAGGAGGTACCGGCCCAGCGCCGTGGCCCGGAGCACGAAGGCGCTGATTGCGACGGCCGCCGCGGCCGCCAGCACGGGCACCGGGACGGGACCGACCGATCCCTTCCCCAGCGCGGTCTCGAAGGCCGGGTCGGAAATTGGTACGGCCCCCCCGCCGCCGCAGACCGCCTGCGCGACCCCCCGCGCGGCGATGAGCGTTCCGAGGGTCGCGATGAACGGCTCGACCCCGAAGCGGGTGACGACCAGCCCGTTGACGGTGCCCACCGCCGCGGCCGCGGCCAGCCCGGCTGCCGCCGCCGCCCACGGCCCGGCCGGGCCGATCACCGCCGCGGCGACGGCCCCCGCCACCGCCATGACCGACCCGACCGACAGGTCCACCCCGCCGGTCGCCAGCACGAGCGTCATCGCCGCCCCGACGAGGACCGGCCCGGACGCCTGGATCAGGACGTTCCGGAGGTTGCCCGCGGTCGCGAAGTTGGGGGTGAGGGCGACGTTCGCCAGGACCAGCGCGGCCAGGGCCGCGAAGGCCCCGTACCGCTGGCCGGCCCCGGCGACCGCCCGCCGCCACCGCGCCGCCCCGTTCATGTCTCGCCCCCGCCGGCCATCGCCCGCATGACGTTCCCCTCGGTCAGGCCCGCGCCCGCCAGGTCCGCGACGGTCCGGCCGTCGCGGAGCACCACCACCCGCCCGCACTCCTCGATCAGTTCGCTCAGTTCCGACGAGATGAACAGGACGCCGAGGCCGGCGGCCGCCAGCTCGCCGATCACCGCGCGGATCTCCGCCCGCGCGCCGACGTCGATCCCGCGGGTCGGCTCGTCGAGCAGCAGGAGGCCGGGGTTCCGGCACAGCCAGCGGGCGAGAAGCACCTTCTGCTGGTTGCCGCCGGACAGCTCGCGGATGGGTTGGCCCGGCGACGCCTTGATCCGCAGCCGGGCCACGAACCGCCCGACCACCGCCCGCTGCCGCGCCCGCGACACCACCCCGAACCGGGTCAGCAGCGGCAGGGCGGCGAGCGTCAGATTCTCGGCGACGGACAGGTCCGGGACGATGCCCTCGGCGCGACGGTCCTCGGGCAGGAACCCGACCCCGGCGGCGATCGCCGCGCGGGGGTCGCCCGCCGCCACCGGGCGCCCGCCGACGGCGACCTCGCCGGCCTCCGGCGGGTCCAGCCCGAAGACGGCCCGGGCCGTCTCCGTGCGGCCGGACCCGAGCAGCCCGCCCAGCCCCACGACCTCGCCGCGGCCGACCTCCACGGACACCCCGTCGAGCGCGCGGCCCCGCCGCAGGCCGGCGGCCCGAAGGGCCGGGGCGCCCGCGGCCCGGCCCGGCCCGGGTTCCGCGCGCCCGGGTGCCGGCCCGCCCTCGCGCCCGAGCATCAGTTCGACCAGCCGCCGGCGGTCGAGCCCGGCCAGCGCCCGGGTCGCGATGTGCCGGCCGTCGCGGAGCACCGTGACCCGGTCGCACAGGGCGTACAGCTCGTCGAACCGGTGGCTCACGTACACCACCCCGGTGCCGGCGGCGCGGACGCGGCGGACGACCCCGAACAGCGTCTCGACCTCGCGCGCGGCGAGCGAACTGGTCGGCTCGTCGAGGACGAGGACGCGCGCCCCCAGCGACACCCCGCGGGCGACGGCGACCATCTGCCGCTGCGCGAGCGGGAGCCCGCCGAGCCGCGCGGCCGGGTCGATCGGCAGCCCGAGGCGGGTGAGCGTGTCGCCGGCCTGCGCGTTCAGCCGGCGGCGGTCGATCAGCCCCCACCGGCCCGGCTCCCGGCCGAGCAGGATGTTCTCGGCGACCGTCAGCCGGTTGAGGAGTTGGACCTCCTGGTACACCGCGGCGACGCCGCGCCCGAGGGCCTCCTGGGGCGAGCGGAAGTCGACCGGCTCGCCGTCCAGCAGGACGGTGCCGGAGTCGCGGCGGTAGGCGCCGGTGAGGATCTTGATGAGGGTGGACTTGCCGGCCCCGTTCTCGCCGACGAGGGCGTGGACCTCGCCCCGGTCGAGGGCGAACTCGGCCCCGGCCAGGGCGGTCGTCGCGCCGAACGTCTTGGTCACCCCGGCCATCCTCAGCAGCGGGGCGGCGGCCGTCGTCATGGGTGGCCCTCAGTAGGCGTCGGAGAGGGACTCGGCGGCGTTGCCCGCGTCGAACAGCCGGTCGGGGAGGACGATCCGCGGCGGCACCGGTTCGCCGGCGAGGTGCCGCTCCAGGGTGGCGAACGCCAGCGGCCCGAACCGCGGGTTGGACTCGACCGTCGCCCCCAGTTCGCCGCGGACGATCGCCTCCAGGGCGGTCCGCTGGCCGTCGATGGAGACGACCGTCACGTCCCCCCCGGGCCGCCGCCCGGCCGCGCGAACGGCCTGGACCGCGCCGAGGGCCATCTCGTCGTTGTGCGCGAACACGGCCGTCACGGCACCGCCGAGCGCCTGGAGGACGTTGGCCAGCACGGCCTGCGCCGCCGACCGGGCGAACGACGCGGTCTGCGACGCGACGACGCGGACCCCGGGGTGGCCGGCGATCCCCTGCCGGAACCCGTCGGCCCGGTCGCGGGCCACGGACGACCCGGCGGTGCCGGTCAGCTCGACCACCCCGGCCGCGCCGCCGGTCGCCCGGACCAGCCACCCGGCGGCCCGCCGCCCCTGCTCGACGAAGTCGGAGCCGAGGAAGGAAACGTAATCGACGCCCGGGGTGCCCTCGGCCTCGCGGTCGATGAGGAAGACCGGCACCCCCGCCCGCCGCGCCGCCTCCAGGGCCGGTTCCAGGCCGTCGTACTCCCGGGGGGCGATGAACACCGCCCGCGCGCGGCGGGCGAGCAGGTCCTCGACGTCGCCGATCTGCTTGACGGTCTGGTCCTGGGCGTCGGTGACCACCAGTTCAAACGTGCCGGCCCGCTCGGCCGCGGCGGCCACCATGCTCTCGGTCTCGGCCACCCGCCACACCCCGCCGGTGTCGATCTGGGCGAACCCGACCAGCGCGCCGCGGCTCCGCCGCCGGCACCCCGTCAGGGCCGCCGCCCCCGCGACCGCCGCGGTCCGGATGAAGCTGCGGCGCGTTCCCGTCGCCATCACACGCCTCCGGAGTCACCGCGCCGCGCGGCGGCACGCGGGAGGTCGCAGGTCCGGTGCCAGCAGATGCGCAGGCACCGTTACGCGGACATTCCGGACGCCCACCCGCGGGGACCCCGGACAACGCGGCCGCACCCCGGCACCGCGTCTCGCACGCGCTGGCACGCTCGTTCCCACCCGGTGTCCACCGGACTGTCGCAGCGTGGTGGCGACAGAACGGACCGCGCACCCCGGTCCACGCCAGGCCCAGTACCACGCGTCCCCCTCGCGGGCCGGACATCGTCACCGATCCGTTGCGACGGCTCCGCGAGTCAGGCGGGCACCGCGTCCGGGCGGGGGAAGCGGTGTCTGCGTCTGTCCTCCGCGGGGAAGTCTGTCAGGCACCGTCGGACGATGTTGTCAGGGAAAATGGGATTTCGATGCCCCCCACATTTCTGACCAATGTCTCTCCGGCCAGCGGCCGATTGAGACTGCGACAATCTCCCTTGACTGACTCCTTGAGAAGCACCATGAACGTCCGCGCCCGCTTGATCGGAGCCGTCGCCGCACTGCTGGCCGCAACTAACTCCCCGCGAGCGGGGGCCGCCGACCCGGCTCCGACCGCCGCGCCCCCCGCCAGCCCCATGTACGTGTACGTTCTCGACGGGCTCAACCCGCTCGGGTCGGCCGGGGCGAACCGGTTGGGCGAGCGGCTCCGCGACGCCGGGTTCCCGAGTACGCGGGTCGGCGGGTGGTACCAGGTGCGGGCGTTCGAGCGGGAGATCCGGGCCACGCACGCGGCAGACCCGACGGCCCGCTTCGCCGTGATCGGGTACAGCGCCGGGGCGTACCAGGCCCGGGCCGTCGCGAACCGGCTGGTCCAGGACGGGGTCCCGGTGGCGGTGGTCGGGTACATCGGCGGGGACTACCTTCGGAACACCACACAGACGCGGGTGGTCGGGGCCGGGCAGGTGGTGAACGTGGTCGGGAACGGGTACCTCCCGACCGGGCGGAACCTGCTGTTCAACGGGACCGAAGTGACCGGGGCGTGGAACGTCCGACTTCGTGGGACGCGGCACATCAACCTGCCCACCCACCCGGCCACGTTCACCACCCTGTCCGAGGCACTCGCGGTTGCCCCCTGACCTCCAGCGCAGGTTCGGGACCGGAGGAGGGCACCCGGTTGTAGGGCGGCCGTGCCGGCCGAGGCAGGGCAGAGGGATCGGGTTACGGCCGGCCCTACAGCGGGTTGTGTCCGGTGGTCCTGAGTCGGCTTACCGGCTTTGCGAGGACACGGGCGAGCCGAACCGAGGTACTCTTGTGTCCGTCTCGTCGGCACGGCGAGACCGTAGACCTTCACCGCCCGTCCTCTTCTTTCTGTGGGGCGATTTCCGTCCGGGTCAGGGCTTGTCCGAAGAGGTCAGGTCGAACCGAAGACGGTTCGGTCCGCCCGGATGAATGTCCACGGTCAACTTCGACTGGTCGTGGTACCGCGCCGGCAGGTACTCCCGCACGTCCGGCCGGCCCTGCGAGTCCACGGGGCCCGGCATCATCTTCGACGCCCGGATTTCGACCCGCTTCGGGCCGGCCGACGCCGAGAACGCGAACCGCCCGTCCGCCACCGTGCCGCCGTCGCCCGCGAGTTGGCCGGCCGGGTCGAACAACTGAATCGTCCCCGCGTGCAGCGGCTTGCCGTCGAGCACGACCTCGCCTTCCACGGCGCAGGGCCGTTGCGACGTCGGGCCGCACCCCGCCAGGATCAGCAGGGTAATGGGCACGAACCGGCTCATGATCTCCCCCGTCACTCTTGCACGGAGTCCGAATTCGACCGGGTACCCATCGCGCGGTACGCGGGCGCCGAAACCTCGTCCGTAATGAACCGCACGGACCCGTCCCCGAACGCGCCGCTCGCCCCGCCGGTGTGCAGGCTGCGGGCGTAGAGGACCTGGTTGGTCGTCGTGGCGGAGCAGGGCACCTTCGGGGCAGCGATGCAGTACCGGTGCACGTCCGCGAGCGGCGTGTTTGGCGGCTCCTTCGTGCTGAACAGGCTGGCCCCGTGCTGCTCGTTGTAGTACCGGCCGTGCATGTCCGTCCCGGTGCTCGGCAGTGCGTCCGGGACGAGGAGCGTCTCGGAGAACAGCACGGTGTTCGACGTGCCGTCGGACAGGTCCGTGAGCTTGACCCTGGACCGCGTGAAGAACGTGCCGTTCCGGTTCGCTCCCTGCGCGTCGGCCGACGGGTTGATAATGTCGTTGCCGTGGCAGGCGAGGTAGTTCCCGTGGAACCCCTGCGAGTTCTCCGGCGTGCGGGTGGCACTCGGGGACTGCGACCACGTGGAGGAGAGGGTCTTCCCGGCGTTCGGGTCGGACGGGCACATCAGAATCGGAACCCGCGTCCAGCGGTCCGGGACCCACGTTGATTCCGAGGGGTAGGGCGCGGCCCCGGTGTGGGCGCGGGCGGCCCAGTCCTCGACGGTCGCGCTCAGGGCCGCTTGCTCGATGAACGGGAACAGCGGGTGAACCCAGCACCGGCGGTCCACGTTCCCGCTGCCGTTGTCCGCCGGTTGCAGGTTCGCGTGGTACCGGCCCATCGGGAACCGGCCGACGGTGTCGTGGTGGTTGTGGAGCGCGATGCCCAGTTGCTTGAGGTTGCTCTGGCACTTCGCCCGCGCCGCCGCGGCCCGGACCTTCTGGACCGCGGGAAGGAGCAGGCCGATGAGAATCGCGATGATGGCGATTACGACCAGCAGTTCGATCAGCGTAAAGCCGCGACGGATCATGGCTCAACCCTCGTGGGGAAAAGAGCAAGGCAACCGCGCCGCCAGTTCAGGGGGCCCCGTACCGCGTGTGGTGGATCTCAGCCGAGAGGGTGCCATGTCCTCTTCTCAACAAGCCACGCGACCGGAGGTTCGGGAGGTCTTGACGAGCAGGGCAACGGGGGGAACAGCACAGAAGTTGTATGCGAGAGCCACTGACGCGACGATTCGTCTCTGCCCACTCGCTTCCTCCCGATCATTGTAGCTTGCAGCCCGTGCAACAGCGTTGCTGAGAGCCGGGGACGCTCGAATGGGCTCCGGCGAAACGTCACCCGGTACGACCGCGTGGGATTTGGAGCAGTGTGGCCGGGGGCGGAATCGTGCGCCCGTGGCGGGCACGGGGGGCCGCCTGGGAGGGCCGGCGGTCGGGCCGTGAGTTGTTCGACCCGAGGAAAGCGCTCGGGGCGGGCGATGAGCCGTCCGCACGCCTTGGCGGCGAGACGTCGTTTGCCACATCATTTTTCATCTCAAAGAACCAGTGAATTGCTGCCTAGTTTTCGCCAAATCTGAATTCCGAACGCATCGAGAAGTGACTTGAACTAGGTTGAACTCGACCTTCTGAAGTGTTCCGAGCGTGGCTCGCCGTTAGACACTCCATTCAGCTCGACTCTTCTGACCCACCGAGAGGCCTGCTCCTGCGACGACCGGTGCTCTGCGGCGAGCTTGCGTGACGAGATGCGGACGTACATTCTCAGTGATTCGGAACCCCTGTCCCAACTGGTTCAGCGGGCACTGGCGCGGCGCGGGTACGAGTGCCCGGCCGAGGGCGTGGTCCCCCTGGCCGACTACCCGCAGCTCGCCGATCGCGGGCCGGAACTGGTGGTGCTCTGCCTGTCGCCGGACCCCGAGCGGGGGCTGATCGCCCTCGCGGCCCTGACCGAGGCGCGGCCGGCGGTCCCGTTCCCGATCGCGGCACTCGGCCCGGGGACCGACCCGAAGTTGATCCTCCGCACCATGCGGGCCGGTGCGGCCGAGTTCGTCACCGAGGACGACTTCGCGACCGAGTTCGACGGGGCCCTGGACCGGCTCAAGAGGGGGGCGTCGAGTTCGGAAGTGGGGAAGGCGTTCGCGGTCCTCGGGGCCGGAGGGGGGAGCGGGGCCAGCACGGTGGCGGTCAACGTCGCCGCCGCCCTCGCCCGGACCCACGGGGGCTGCACGCTCGTCGACCTGAAGCTCGAAACCGGCGACCTGGCGGCGCTGCTCGACCTGAACCCGCCGCACACGATCGCGGACCTGTGCGGCGGGTACGGCGGCCCGGACCGCGACATGTTCGAGCAGTCCCTCGTGGCGCACGGGAGCGGGGTGCGGCTGCTCGCCTCGCCCCGCCGGCAGGCCAGCGCCATCCGCACGCGGGCCTCCCTGAGCGGCCCGGGCGTGACCGCGGACACCGTCCGGGAGGTCATCACCCTGGCCCGGGGCCTGTGCCCGAACACCGTGGTCGAGGTGAACCCGACGTTCCGCGACGAGCAGACCCAGGCGCTCCGGATGGCCGACGCGATCCTTCTGGTGTTCCGGCCCGACTTCACGTCGCTCCGGAACGCCCGGCGGGCGCTCGAGCACCTCGAGGCGGTCGAGGTCGACCGGGACCGGGTGCGGCTCGTGGGCAACCGCCACGGCCAGCCCCACGCGCTCGCGCCCGCCGACGTCGAGGAGGCGCTCGGGCAGAAGCTGTTCCACCTGGTCCCCGACGACCCGAACACGATGAACATCGCCGCGAACCTGGGCGAACCGGCCGTCCTCGGGCACCCCAGGGCCGCCTCCTCGCGGAGCCTGAGCCACCTGGCCGCGTGCCTCGCCGGTGCGGAGAAGTGAGCCGCCCCCTTCACGGATGGACCATGGCACCCCGCCCCCCCGCACCGCCCCGCGCCGCCGACCACGCCGAGCCCGAGCGCCGGTTCGCGCGGACCAAGCGCGAGTTGCACGAGAAACTGGTCACCGCCCTGAACGTCGACGCGGTCGGGGCGATGACCGACGAGCAGCTGCGGCTGGAGGTCCGGCGCGGCGCGGAGGAGCTGTGCCGGTACTCGACCGAGCTGTCCACCGCCGTTGAGCGGGAGCGGCTGGTCCAGGAGATCATGGACGAGGCGTTCGGGCTGGGGCCGCTCGAGTCCCTGATGAAGGACCCGGCCGTCGCCGACATCGTGATCAACGGGCCGCACACCGTCTACGTCGAGCGGCACGGGCGGCTGGAACTCACCGGGGTCCGGTTCGAGGACGACCGGCACCTGCGGCAGGTGGTCCAGCGGATCGTCGGCCGGGTCGGCCGCCGGGTGGACGAGGCGTCGCCCCTGGTGGACGCCCGGCTCCCGGACGGGAGCCGCGTGAACGCCGTGTTCCCCCCGATCGCGCTCGACGGCCCGCTCGTGTCGATCCGCCGGTTCGGCGCCCACGCCCTGTCCCTGGGCGCCCTCGTGGCGTCCGGCGCCCTCCCCCCGGAGGTGGCCGAGTTCCTGACGGCGTGCGTCGCCTCCAAGGTGAACACGATCATCTCGGGCGGGACCGGCAGCGGGAAGACGACGCTCCTCAACGCGCTCTCCGCGTTCATCCCGGACGCGGAGCGGATCGTGACCATCGAGGACGCCGCCGAGCTGCGGCTCCAGCGGCGGCACGTCGCCCGGATGGAGACCCGGCCGGGCAACTCCGAGGGGGCCGGGGCGGTGACCACCCGCGACCTGCTGAAGAACGCCCTGCGGATGCGGCCCGACCGGATCATCGTCGGCGAGTGCCGCGGGGCCGAGGCGCTCGACATGCTCCAGGCCATGAACACGGGCCACGACGGGAGCATGACCACGCTCCACGCGAACGACACGCGGGACGCGCTGAGCCGGATCGAGATCATGGTCGGGGCCGCGGGGTTCGAGCTGCCCATCTGGGTGATCCGCCGCCAGGTCGCGTCCGCCGTCCAGTTGGTGGTCCAGATCGCGCGGCTCGCCGGGGGGGCGCGGAAGGTCGCGAAGGTGTCCGAGGTCACCGGGTTCGACGGGGTCGAGATCGCGGTCGTCGACCTGTTCGTCTTCGAGCAGACCGGCCTCGACGCCCAGGGCCGCGCGGTCGGCCAGTTCCGCGCCACCGGCGCCCGGCCGCGGTGCCTGGACCGGCTCCGGAGCCACGGGGCGGCGCTCGGGGACGAGCTGTTCGAGCGGCGCGACCTCGGGCGGCCGGGGGCCACCACGTGACCACTTACCTCGTCGCCGGGCTGGTGTGGGGGGCGGTCGTCGCCGGGATCGTGGGGCTGGCCCCGCTCGTCGCCCGGCTGTGGGCGACGCCCGGGGCGCGCGTCCGCAAGCGCGTGAAGCAGGAGTTCGGGCGGCCCGAACCCGACCAGGCGCTCGCCGCGTTCAAGGACCTGCACAAGGTCGCGGCCGGCCCGGCCGCCGACGGCCCCCCGACGCCCCGGGTCCGGTTCGCCGCGATGGTCGAGCGCTCGGGCCTGGGGGTCTCCCCGGGGGCGGCCCTGCGGCTCGTGCTCGTGTGCGCGGGCGCGCTCGGCGCCGCCGCCGGCCTCGCCAAGCAGAGCGTTCTGTTTGGGGCCGCCGGCGCGGCCCTCGGGGCCGCGCTGCCCCTCCTCTACGTCCGCTACCGGGCGAAGCAGCGGGACCAGAAGCTGCTCGCGCAGCTCCCGGGGGTGCTCGACATGGTGGCCCGGTTCCTGCGGTCCGGGCACTCGCTCGGCCAGGCGCTCGGCACCGTCAGCGAGGAACTCAAGTGGCCCGGCCAGGCGCTGTTCGCCCGGTACGTGAGCCAGCGGGACCTGGGCCTCCCCCTGGAGGTGACGCTCCGCGAACTCGCCTACCGGGCCGGGCTGACCGAGTACCGGATCATGACCATGGCGATCCTCGTCCAGCAGCAGACCGGGGGCAACCTGGCCGAGGTGTGCGAGCGGATCGCGGCGGTCGTCCGCGAGCGGTTCCGGGTGCAGGGGATGATCCGGGCGCTGACCGCGGAGGGGCGGCTGCAGGCCGGCATCCTCGTGGGCCTGTGCCCGACCATCGTCGCGGTCATGACGCTGATCAAGCCGGACTACGCCGGGGCCATGCTGTCGCAGCCCCAGTTGCTCGCCGGGATCGTGGTCTCGCAGGCGATCGGGATCCTGTGGATCCGGAAGATCGTGGACGTGAAGTTCTGACCCCGGAGACGCGGATGGCCCCGGCCGACTGGGTTCCGATTCTGGTGTTCCTCTCCATCACCGCGGGCGTGCTGGTGGCGGCGTCGCTCCTCGCGCCGTCCCGGGACCGGGACCGGGTGGCCGAGCGGGTCCGGGGCCTGTCCGCGGCCGGGCGGCAACGGGTCGCGGCCGGGTCGGTCGGCCGGCGGCTCCGCGGGTTCTTCACCCGGATGGCCGCGCCCCCGCCCCCGAACGACGCCCACGCCCCGGACCCGACCCGGCTCCGGCTCACCCAGGCCGGGTACGACGGCGCGCACGCCAGCGGCGTCCTGCGGGCCGTCCGACTGGCCCTCGTCGGTGCGCCGCTCGCGGCGGCCGGGGCCGCCGTCGCCGCCGGGGTGGTGAAACTCGAGGTCGGCGCGTTCGCCGGGCTGGGCCTCGCGGCGGCCGGGGTGATCGCCCCGGGGCTCTGGCTCGAGGCCCGCAAGAAGAAGCGCCAGAACGAACTCCGCCGCGGCCTGCCGGACTTCTTCGACGTGATCGTCCTGTGCGTCGAGGGCGGGATGTCGCTGCTGGCCGCGTGGCGGCGGGTGGCCGACGAGCTCCGGTCGGCGTACCCGACCCTCTGGCGGGAGCTGAAGTTGGTGGAGCACGAGGTCGAGATCGGCCGGGCGATGGGCGACGCGCTCCTGCGGTGCGGCGAGCGGACCGACCTGGACGAGGTGACGAGCCTGGCCTCCGTGGTCCGGCAGTCCGAGCGGGTCGGGACGGAACTCGCCCGGCCCATGCGGGACCTGTCCAACACCCTCCGCCTCCAGCGGGTCCAGCGGGCCGAGGAGGCTGCGCACAAGACGGCGACCAAGATCATGTTCCCGACCCTGCTGTTCATCTTCCCGTGCGTGTTCGCCGTGCTGCTCGGGCCGATGATCATCCAGGTCCTCGCCATGTTTTCGGGGGCCAAGAAGTGACCCACGCCCACCGCCGCCGCGGCCCCGCCCGGCGGGCCGTCGCGGCCGCGGAACTGGCCCTCGTGCTGCCCCTGCTCGTCGTCCTCATCGGGGGGTGCGTCGACTTCGGGCGGTTCTCGCACGTGAACATCACGGTCACCAACGCCGCCCGGGCCGGGGCCGAGTTCGGCGGCACGCACCCGTGCACCGCGGCCACCCTGGACCTCTGGGAGCAGAACGTCCGGCGGGCCGTCGCCGACGAGATGGGCGGACTGAAGCACTTCGACCCCGCCCACCTGACCGTCACGGTCGCCCGGGTCACCGCGGGCGACGCCCCGCGGGTCGAGGTGGACGTCTCGTACCCGTTCGAGACCGTCGGGCGGTGGCCCGGCCTCCCGGCGCGGCTGACCCTCCGGCGGGTCGTCGCGGTGCCGATGAGCCGCCCGTAGGCTGGCCGCGGCTTTGCCGCAAACTTCGAAGCACGAAATTCGAAGCACGAACAAAGCCTCTGAGACCCGTCAGTTTCGTTCGGATTTCGTGCTTCGAGTTTCGAATTTGGGGGCAACGCCCCCGACCTCACCCCGGCGACGGCCGCGGCCCGGAGCACGCACCATGCGATCCCGAACGACGCCCCGCCGCCGCGGCTCGACCGTGGTCGAGTCGGTCCTGGTCCTCGGCGTGTTCCTGACCCTGGTCGTGGGGATGCTGGACCTCGGCGTCGCCGTCCTCCGCCAGCACCAGGTGTCGTACGCCGTCCGCGGCGCGGCCCGGGCCGCCTCGGTCCGCGGCTCCGAGGCCGAGGCGCTCGGGGCCTGGGGGCCGGTCGCGGTCGGCCCGGTCCCGGCGAGCGGTGCCGGGCCGGTCCCCGCGGAGGTCCGCCGGCACCTGTGCGGCCTGGACCCGTCCGGCGTGACGATCCGGGTGGACTGGCCGGACGGGAGCAACGAACCGGGGTCCCGGGTCGTGGTGACCCTGGAGACGGCCCATCAGCCGACCATGACCTGGCTGTTCGGATCGGGGCCGATGGTGCTCCGGGCGGTTTCGACGGTGCCGATCTCCCACTGAGGCGAGGGCCACTGATGTTACAGTCACGCGCAAGGGGCGGGCGGGGCGGCAAGGTGCTCGTCCTGGTCGCCCTGCTGCTCCCGCCGATGTGCGGGATGGTCGGCCTGGTGATCGACGCCGGGGTGATGATGTCCACCCGCCGGCAGGCGCAGAACGCCGCCGACGCCGCCGCGCTCGCCGCGGCGCTGGGCCGCGTCGCCGGCCAGTCCGACGGGGCCGCGCTGGTCACGGCCACCGCGTTCGTCCAGTCCTACAACGGGCTGCCGGGCGCGACGGTCACCCTGAACTCCCCTCCGCTCGAGGGGGCGTACGCCGGGAACCCGGGCTACGTCGAGGTGATCGTGGAGGCGACGACAAAGGCGTGGTTCATCCCGGTCGTGGGCGGCCCCACCGCCCCGACCGTCCGGGCCCGCGCGGTCGCCGGCCCCCAGATGAAGGCGGCCAAGGACACGCTCATCGCCCTGGACCCGACGGCGATACCCGGGCTGTCGGTCGAGCGCACCACGCTGAAGGTGAAGGGGACGGCCTGGGTGAACTCGCAGGGGGGCGGGTCGGACAAGGCCGGCGGGGCGGTCAACCTGGGCTTCGCGAACTACGGCGCGCGGGTCCTCAACGGCGGCTCCGTGCAGGCGGAAACCCTGCGCCTGGTGGGCGGCGTGGACACGCCCAGCAGTTACCAGGCCCTCAACGGCGGCCCCGGGTTGAAGGCCCGCCAACTGCCCCTCAGCGACCCGCTCATCAACCTGCGGACGCCGACCACCGCCACCGGCGTTCTCGCCGTGTACCCGGGGGCCAACGGCGCCACGTTCCAGGCCCCCCAGCACGTCGTCGCCACCCTCGCGGGCAGCGGGAACGTCACCCTCGCGCCCGGCATCTACGGGTCGATCACCGTCACGGGTTCGGGGCCGGGCAGCGTCACGTTCCAGCCCGGCATCTACGTCCTGAGGGGCGGGAACGCCGCGGGCCACGCCCTCAACATCGACACCGGCGGGAAGGTGTTCGCAACCAGTGTGATGTTCTACAACACGGGCAGCAACTACGACCCCGCCACCGGCGCCCCCGACCGCGACGACGGCAACGTGCTCGGCACCGACGCGGGGGCCACCTTCGGCGACGTGTACATCAGCCCCGGCAGTTCGAGCGCGTCCGAGGTCACGAGCCTCGGCGACGCCGCCAGCCCGTTCTACGGGATGCTCCTCTACCACCGCCGCTGGAACGCGCGGCCCGTGGAGATCTACCTCCACAACGCCGACGACGACTACAAGGGCACGTTCTACGCCCGGTGGTCGAAGTTCACCGTCCGCGACCCGGGGAAGACGTTCTGCCAGATCATCGCGGGCAGCGTCCACTTCGTCACCACGTCCGGCAACGCATCGGTTACCATCGACGCCGGGCTCCAGGTCGGCAGCGCGAACCTGGTGTTCCTGGTAGAGTGACCGGGCCCCGACCGCGACCGGCCCCGCGCCCGATTCTCCGCGCTACCCAAGGAACCCCACTGTGCCCGGCACCGAACCCGTTGACCCGCCGATCCCGTCGCCAGGGGAACCGACGATCCAATCGTTGCAGCAACAGGCCCGCGACCTGGCCCGCTCCGTTGAAACCGTCCGCCAGCAGACCCTGGCGCAGTCGAACGAGCGGATCGACGCCCTGGAACAGAAGGCCCGCGACCTCGCCCGGTACGTCGAGACCACCCGGCAGCAGACCCTGTTGCAGGCGGACCGCAAGACCGAGGACCTGGAGCAGAAGGCCCGCGACCTCGCCAGCTTCGTGGACACGCTGCGGACCCAGACGCGGCTGCAGTCCGAGACGGAAATCGAGGCGCTGGGGCAGCGGGCCCGGGACCTGGCCGTCTCCGTGGAGGCCGTGCGCCGGGAGACGCGGCTCCGGTCGGAGTCGGAGATCGCGGCCCTGGGGCAGAAGGCGCGGGACCTGGCGGTCTCCGTCGAGACCGTGCGGGAGGAGACCCTGCTCCAGTCCGAGACGGAGATCGCGGCCCTGGGGCAGAAGGCCCGTGACCTGGCGGTCTCCGTCGAGACCGGGCGGGAACGGACCCTGCGCCAGTCGGACACCGAGATCGCGGCCCTGGGGCAGAAGGCGCGGGACCTGGCGGTCTCCGTCGAGACCGGGCGGGAGGAGGCCCTCCTGACCTCGGACGCCGAAATCAAGGGGCTCAAGCGGGACGCCCGGAACCTCGCCGCGTCGGTGGAAATCTCGCGGATCGAGACGCTCGTGGCCTCGGACAAGGTGATCCGCAAGCTCAACGCGGAGCTGGAGCAGCGGGTCCTGGAGCGGACCGGGCAACTGGAGGCGGCCAACAAGGAACTCGAGTCGTTCTCCTACTCCGTCTCGCACGACCTCCGCGCCCCCCTCCGGGCGATCGACGGGTTCTCCCGCATCGTGCTCGAGGACTTCGCCGCCGGCCTGCCCGACGAGGGCAAGCACTACCTGAAGCTGGTCCGCGACAACACCCGCCAGATGTCGCAACTCGTCGACGACCTGCTCGCGTTCTCGCGGCTGGGCCGCCTCGGCCTGACCAAGAAGGCCGTCGACACGGCCAAGATCGTGCGGCTGTGCCTCGCCGAGACGCAGAGCGACCAGGCCGCCCGCCAACTGGACATCGTCGTCGGCGACTTGCCGCCCTGTCAGGCCGACCCGACGCTGCTCAAGCAGGTCTGGATGAACCTGATCGCGAACGCCTTCAAGTACACCGGGAAGCGGGCGGCGGCGCGGGTCGAGGTCGGGTGCCGGACCCAGCCGCGGCCCCCGGCCGGCGGGGCGGCCCCCGCGGGCGGGGGGGCCACGGAGGCGGTATACTTCATCAAAGACAACGGCGCGGGCTTCGACATGAAGTACGTCGGCAAGCTGTTCGGCGTGTTCCAGCGGCTCCACCGCGCGACCGAGTACGACGGCACGGGCGTGGGCCTGGCCATCGTACAGCGGATCGTCCACCGGCACGGCGGGCGGGTCTGGGCCGAGGGCCGGGTCGACCACGGTGCCACCTTTTTCTTCACCCTCGAATGAGGAGCGACCGTGAACGAGCAGAGCGTCGAGATACTGTTGGTCGAGGACAACCCCAACGACGAGATGCTGGCCCTCCACGCCTTCAAGAAGCACAACCTGGCCAACAAGGTCCACGTGGTCCGCGACGGGGCGGAGGCGCTGGAGTTCCTGTTCTGCACCGGGGCGTACGCGGACCGCCCGTTCGAGAACCCGCGGGTGATCCTGCTCGACAAGAAGCTGCCGCTCGTGGACGGCATGGACGTGCTCCGCGAGATCCGCGCCGACCCGCGGACCCGCCTGGTCCCCGTGGTCATGCTCACCTCGTCGGCCGAGGACCGCGACGTCGTCGAGAGCTACCAGCTCGGCGTCAACAGCTACATCGTCAAGCCCGTGGACTTCGAGCAGTTCAGCGAGACCGCCCGCCAGCTCGGCTACTACTGGCTGCGGGTCAACAAGCAACCGAACGAGTGAAACCGAGTTCGGTTGATGGCTTCCTGTAGCCGGCCTCTGTGAGGCCGGTGCTTGGGGGACTCCCCGAGGCCCGGCCTCACAGAGGCCGGCTACAAAACAGCCACGAATCAATCGAACTCGGTATGAGTCCGGTCGCACCGGGGCGGACCGCCCCCAGGAGTGGAACGTGGGTACGCCGCTGCGGGTTCTGATCCTGGAGGACAACCCCTCGGACGCCGAGTTGATGCTCCACACCCTGCGCCGCGCCGGGTACGACCCGACCGGCGAGTGCGTCGAGACCGAGCGCGACTTCCGGGACCGGCTGGGCCCGTCCGTCGAGGTGATCCTGTCCGACTTCTCGATGCCGTCGTTCGACGCGCTGCGGGCGCTGGAGGTCATGCACGAGCGCCGGCTCGACATCCCGTTCATCCTCGTCTCGGGCAGCGTCGGCGAGGAGCGCGCCGTGCAGGTCATGCAGAACGGCGCGAGCGACTACATCATCAAGGACCGGATGGGGCGGCTCGGCCTGGCGGTCACGCAGGCGCTGGAGCGCCGGGCGAGCGCCGCGACGCTCAGCCAGGAGCGCCGGCTCGCCGAGGAGGCGCTGCAGAAGAGCGAGAGCCTGGTCCGCGAGCTCACGGCCCACATCCACCAGGTCCTGTGGGTGGTCGACGCCATTGAGTCCAAGGTCGCGTACGTCAGCGACGGGTACGAGGAACTGTGGGGCCGCTCCTGCCAGAGCCTCCTCGACAACCCCCGCACCTACATGGAGGGCATCCACCCGGCGGACCTGGACCAGTGGCGGCGGGCGGACGCCGCCATGTACGAGACGGGCCACATCGACACGGAGTTCCGCGTCCTCCGGCCCGACGGCTCGGTGCGGTGGGTGTGGTCGCGGGGCTCCCCGGTCCGGGAGAACGGGCGGGTCGTGCGGATCGTCGGCGTGGTCGAGGACGTCACCGAGAAGAAGCTGCTCGCGGCGGAGCGGGACGCCCTGCTCGCCCGGCTCCAGCTCCAGATCGAGCGGATGCCGCTGGCCTACCTGCTGAGCGGGCCGGACATGCGGTACACCCGCTGGAACCCCGCCGCCGAGCGCATGTTCGGGTTCTTCGAGGCCGAGGTGCTCGGCCGGCACCCGTGCGACACCGTCGTCCCCCCG
This sequence comes from Gemmata sp., assembly GCF_051859125.1. Classification (NCBI taxonomy): domain Bacteria; kingdom Pseudomonadati; phylum Planctomycetota; class Planctomycetia; order Gemmatales; family Gemmataceae; genus Gemmata; species Gemmata sp. The sequence goes on along the minus strand of NZ_JBHYGG010000275.1, from coordinate 13,922 downwards.
CAGTCGGTCGACCTCGTGAACGGGATCTTCGCCCGACTGATGGCCGGCGACATGAACGCCCACGGCGTCAGCGAGAACGTCACCCGGGCCGGCCGGACCATCACCTGCGAGTGGCACAACACGCCCGTGTTCGACGCGGCCAACACGTTCCAGGGGGTCCTCTCGCTGGCCCAGGACATCACCGAGCGGCGGAGGGCCGAGGTCACGCTGGCCCTGCGGGACAGGGCGATCCAGGCGGTCAAGCAAGGGATCCTCATCACCGACCCGAACCAGCCGGACAACCCCATCATTTACGCCAGCCCCGGGTTCCTGCAGATGACCGGCTACGCGGCCGACGAGGTGCTCGGGCGGAACTGCCGGTTCCTCCAGGGGAGGGCCACCGACCCGGGGGCGGTGGCCCGGCTCCGCGAGGCCGTGAAACAAAAGCGGCCGTGCACGGTGGAACTGCTGAACTACCGCAAGGACGGGACGCCGTTCTGGAACGAGCTGTCGGTCTCCCCGGTCCAGGACGCGACCGGCCGGCTCACGCACTTCGTCGGGGCCGAGGTGGACGTGACCGAGCGGCGGCTCCTGGAGGAACAGTTGCGGCAGTCGCAAAAGATGGACGCCGTCGGACAGTTGGCCGGGGGCGTCGCGCACGACTTCAACAACCTGTTGACCATCATCAACGGGTACAGCGACCTGGTCCTGTCGCAGGCCCCGGAGGGCACCGAGACGTGGGAGTTCGCCCGCGAGATCAACCGCGCGGGCGGGCGGGCGGCGGCCCTGACCCAGCAGCTCCTGGCCTTCAGCCGGAAGCAGGTGCTGGAGACCAAGGTGCTGAGCCTCAACGCGATCGTGGCCGACACGGACCGGATGCTCCGGCGGCTCATCGGGGAGGACGTCTCCGTGTCCGCGGTCCTGGCCCCGGACCTCGGCCACGTGCGGGCCGACCCGGGTCAGATCGAGCAGGTCATCATCAACCTGGCGGTCAACGCCCGGGACGCCATGCCGCGGGGCGGCCGGCTGACGATCGAGACGGCCAACGCGGAGCTGGACCCGACCTACACCCAGACCCGCCCCGACCTGCGGCCCGGCCCCTACGTCCTGCTGGCCATGACCGACACGGGCACGGGGATGGACGCCGCGACGCGGGCCCGCATCTTCGAGCCGTTCTTCACGACCAAGTTGCCGGGGAAGGGGACCGGGCTCGGACTGGCCACCGTGTTCGGGATCATCAAGCAGAGCGGAGGCCACCTCGACGTGTACACCGAGGTGGGCCGCGGGACGACGTTCAAGATCTACCTGCCCCGCGTCGAGCCCGTGCCCGGGTCGGGGGCCGTCGCCCCCCGGAAGCCCCGGGCCGCACCGGGCACGCAGACGATCCTCCTGGCCGAGGACGAGCCGGCCCTGCGGGCGCTGGCCAGCCGGATCCTGGGCGGCCACGGGTACCGGGTCGTGGAGGCGAGCAACGGGGAGAGCGCCCTCTCCGCCGCGGAGGCGTTCGGGGGCACGATTCACCTCCTCGTGACGGACGTGGTCATGCCCGGCATGAGCGGCCGCCAGCTCGCCGAGCGGCTCGTCGCGGTCCGGCCCGCGGTCAAGGTCCTGTACGTGTCGGGGTACACCGACGACGCGGTCGTCCGCCACGGCATCTTGCAGGCCGAGACCCCGTTCCTGCAGAAGCCGTTCACGCCGGCCGCACTGATCCAGAAGGTGGCGGAAGTGATGGGGTAGCCGCGCCCGCTCGCGGCCCGCCGCGGCTCATTCTCGATCCGATTGATTCGTACCCGGCCCGGCCTCTGTGAGGCCGGTGCGAGTCCCACAGCACCGGCCTCACAGGGGCCGGCTACAGTTCACAATCAGCACGACTTGGTATCAGTCCCACGGGTGGTCACGGCGCCGTTGCGACGGCCGGGCGCGGCTTCAGCTTCACGCGGTGCGGGCCGTACGCCATCATCTTCGCGGGGACGTTGCGGACCACCGGTAGCGAGAGCGCCAGCCGCACGAACCACGGGAGCCGGAACTCCTTGCCCGTCAGCCCCGGCGCGGCGAGCTTGTTCTGCACCAGCGCCTGGAACTCCTGCACCCCCTTGACCCCCGGCTCCCGGAGCGCCTGCACGGCCGCCAGGTCCGCCTCGGCGACGGTGCCCTTCAGCAGCGGGTCGGTCAGCAGGTTCGCGGCGGCGATGGCGTCCTGGATCGCCACGTTGATCCCGACCCCGCCCACCGGCGACATGACGTGGGCCGCGTCGCCGATCAGCAGCAGCCCCGGCTTGTGCCACGTCGGCACCCGGCTCGACTCGACGTTCAGCACCGTCGCGTCCTTCCAGTCGCGGATCTCGCCCACGCGGTCGGAGAGCCACGGCACCTGCTCGCCCACGGCCGTGCGGAGCGCCTCGATCCCCGCGGTCTTCAGGGTCGAGAAGCTCCCCTTCAGGATGCAGTACCCGATCTGCCAGGCGTCGCCCCGGTCGAGCACCACGGCGAACCGCCCGCCCCCGACGAAGATCTCGGCGCACTCGGCCGGGTCGCCCGGCTTCTTGGTGAACCGGATCCACACCACGTCCATCGGCGGCGCCGTCTTGACCGGCTCGAACCCGGCCAGGTGCCGGACCTTCGAGAACCGCCCGTCGGCCGCGACCGTGAGCGGCGCGCGGACCTCGTGCCACTGGTTCGCGCCGTCGCGGTACCGCACCCCCGTCACCCGGCCGTCGGCGTCGACCAGCCGCTGGACGTTCGCCCGGAGCACGAGCCGGAAGTTCGGGTACCGCTTCGCCTCGTCGGCGAGCAGGTCCAGGAACTTCGCCTGCGAGACCGTGAGGACGTAGGGGAACCGCGTGGACAGCCGCGAGAAGTCGGCCATCACGTAGGCCCGCTCCTTCGTGCGGAGCAGCGCCTGCCGCATCTTCCCGTGCGGGATCGCGTGGAGCTTCTCCGCCAGGCCGATCTGGTCGAGCATCTCCAGGGTCGAGGGGTGGACCGTGTCGCCGCGGAAGTCGCGGTCGAAGTCGGCGTGCGACTCCAGCAGCGTGACCGCGACCCCGGCCCGCGCGAGGAGCAGCGCCAGCACCGTGCCCGCCGGCCCGCCCCCGACGACGCAGCACCCGGTCTCGGACGCGGACGCGACCACCTCGTCGGCACTTGACTCGGCCATTGCACGGGCTCCGCTCGGGACGGGGCGATTGGGTTCAGCGTGTGACATCGTTGTAGCGGAACGCACCGGTCCCCGAGGTGACAAAGTCGCCCCCCGGCGGAGTCGGAAATCGCGCTGCGGAATTGTTATTCATCATCATGTTCATCATGTTAGTCGATATCAGTCCCAGGCCCCAGGCCGAACACAGACCACCCACACCCCAGCCGGCGCAGCGGCTCGGAGCCAACGCGGAGCGAAACCATGATCCAGATCCAGTGGCAGGACCGCCTGCTGACCGCCCGGCGGAACGTGAGCCTGGGCGTGCGGCGGATCATCTTCCGCTCGCGGGACGAGGCGACGCTCGGGGCGGCCGTTCAGACCATCGCGACCGCGGCGGGGTTGGACGTTGCCAACGAGCACGCGACCCCGCAACCGGGGGACTTCTGGCTCGGGTGCTCGCCGCGGTTGGGGTGGGGGCAACTCGACCCGGACCTCGTCGGGTGGGCGTGCTCGGTCGAGGTGCCGCTGGCGCTGTCGGTGCTGCGGGCCGCGGCGGTACAGTCGCGGGCCGAGAGCGCCCGCGAGCGGGTCGAGGGGCGACCCGGGTTGCTGCTCGCGGTCGGGTGAGTGGGAGGGGGCGCCGGGGCGGTGCGGTCACTCGTCGGCCGCGTCCTCGGGCACGGGCTTGACCGGCTTCACGGGCTTGACCGGCTTGGCCGGTGTCGCCGGATCGCCCGCCGGGGTGACGACCTTGCGGGCCGGCCCGCTCCGCGGCCCGCCCGCCCTGGGTTCGTCCGCCTCGTCGTCGGGCGGGGGAGCGGGGGCCTTCCGCACCGGGCCGCTCCGCGGGTGCGGCCCGGACCGGGGCGGGCCCTTGGGGGCGGCCTTCGGGGGCGGGGCGGCGGCGTCGGCGGCCTCGCGGAGCTTCTTCCGCGCCCGCGACAGCACGGCCCCGATGGTGTTCACGGGCACCTCGGTCTCGGTGCTGATCTCCTCGTAGGTCCGGCCCTCCAGGTAGTAGAGCCGCACGATCTCGCGCTCCTTCCCGGACAGCGCCCGCAGCAGCCGCTCGACCTCGTCGAGGCTCTCCATCCCCTTGAGCGCGGCCGGCGCGGCGTCCGGCGGCTCGTCCCCTTCGAGCCGGGCCGCGCCGCGGTTCTTCTGCCGCCGGGCGAGTTCCTGGATGCAGATGCGGCGGGACACGACGGTGAGGTACGTCGCCAGGCTCGACGCGCCGCGGAACTCGCGGAGCACGCGGAAGTCGTTGGCGACGATCTTCAGCAACACTTCTGCGGCGATGTCCTCGGTGTCCTCCGGGCTGATGTGGGTGCTGCGGAGGTGGGCGGTGTACCCGATGACGTGGTAGACGAGGCTCAGGAACCGGTCCACGAAATCGTTCCACGACCCGGGGGCGCGGCCGAGGCACCGCTTGAGCAGGTCGCGGTCTACCGCGGTGAACGGATTGGGGTCCACGGTCACAGCCCCTGGGGAGGAGAGTGGGATGAAGTGGTTAGGATGAGTGTAGCGTGCCGCTCCGAGCCGCTCAATGCTCGGCGCGCCAGTTCTCTTACGGCCATCTTATCCCGCGCCGCGCGACCGACACAACCGCGCCCGTCGCCGAGCGTGCGACCGTGACGCTCCGGCGGTCGAAAATCTTTACCGCAGTTGCAGCGGGCTGGGGCGGGAGAACGGTCTGGGGTGAGCGCCCGCGAAGGGGCGGTGCCCCGCCCCCTCGCGGGCGCTCGGGGTTCGCCCGGAACCCGGCTCGCCTCGATCCCCGCGCGCTTTTCCCTTGCACCGCCGCCGGGGCGCGGGATGATTGCCGTACCCGCCCGCCGGGCGTTCCGCCCGCGCCCGCAGGAGCCTCCCCCATGCTCCGCGTCCTCGGCAACCGCAAGACGCTCTGCAACGGCGTCACCCGCCGCGACCTCCTGACCGCCGGGGCCGCCCTCGGCCTGTCGCTCCCCGCGTTCCTCCGCCACCAGCAGGCCGCACGCGCCGGCGAGCCGGGGCCGAAGCGCGACGCCTCGTTCGGCCGGGCGAAGTCGTGCATCTTGTTGTTCCTCTACGGCTCGCCGAGCCAACTCGAACTCGCGGACATGAAGCCGGACGCGCCGGTCGAGGTGCGGGGCGAGCTGAAGGGCATCCGGTCCACGCTGCCGGGGTGCGACGTGTGCGAGTTGCTCCCGCACACGAGCCGGGTGATGCACAACGTCACCGTGGTGCGGTCGGTCACGCACAAGTACCCGATCCACGGCGTCGCGTACGCGACCACGTCCGTCGAGGACATCGACGTGGCGATGGAGCTGAGCCCGCAGGACGCCCGGCACTGGCCGTTCATCGGGTCGGTCGTGTCGCACCTGGAGCAGCGGGCGCGCCCGGCGTCGGCCCGGAAGCCGGTGCCGGACAACGTCGCGCTCCCGTTCCCGTTCAGCAGCCGGCGGACCGGCGAGGTGCAGCGGGCCGGCCCGTACCCGGCGTTCCTCGGCCGCCGGTTCGCGCCGCACTTCACGACCTTCCATGGGACGGCGACCGCGAAGGTCACCAAGACGCTGAGCCCGAACACCGTCGAGTTCGACGAGCCCTACGCCGGCACCGCCCCCGACGCCTACTTCTCGCTGGGCGGCGAGGGGGCGGCCGACATCACCCTCGACCGCGTGACGACCCGCAAGTCGCTCCTCGACCAGATGGAGGCCGCCCGCCGGCTCCGCGACCGCACCGACACGGGCGACCCGTTCCGCGAGCTGGCGTACACGCTGATCGGCTCGGAGAAGGTGCGGCAGGCGCTCGACGTTCGTCGTGAGGCCGCCAAGACCCGTGATGCCTACGGCCACATGCTGTTCGGCCAGAGCTGCCTCGCGGCCCGGCGGCTGGTCGAGGCCGGGAGCAAGTTCGTGACGGTGTTCTGGGACGAGTTCGGGCTCGCCGGCTCCGGGTGGGACACGCACTGGGAGCACTACCCGCGGATGCGGAACGAGCTGATGCCGGGGTTCGACCGCGGGTTCTCGGGGCTCATTGCCGACCTCGACCAGCGCGGGACGCTCGACGAGACGCTCGTGATGGTGCTGAGCGAGCACGGCCGCACGCCCAAGCTCAGCACGGGGAAGGGCGGGGGCCGCGACCACTGGGCGCAGGCGTACTCGGTGCTGCTGGCCGGCGGCGGGATCGCCCGCGGCCGCGTGGTCGGCAAGACCGACAGCATCGGCGGCACGGTCGCCGACCGGCCGGTGTCGCCGAAGGACCTGCTCGCGACCGCGTACCACCTGCTCGGGTACGACCCGGAGACGCTGCTCACCGACCGCGCCGGCCGGCCCGTGCCCCTCGTCCCCGGCGGGCAGGTGCTCCGCGACGTGCTGGCGTGATGCGGGCGAAGGCACCGCCTGTGGCTCAAAGACCTGTTGACCTTATCTCCACAAAATTGGAGCGAGATGCGGGCGGTTCAGGATCGGTCGAGCCGACGGGCGAGGAAGAGAAGGATCGCGAACTGAAGTAAAAAGCTCGGGGCGAAGAGTACGAACACAACACCGGGTACCAATTCCCACCCCAGTTCTTCCTGCGCAACCCTGGCCAGAGTGAGCCCGACGGTCGCAACCGCGAGGTGGGCTCCGCCAAACCAATAGGAGTACGGCCGAACCGGTGCGATCTTGTTCAATTCGCGTTGCGCTTCCCAGAGTTTCGACCAGAACATGCTGCCCCCGTGCCGCTGTACTGAAATCATCTTTCGATATGCCGGTGGTAGTGCCGCGGGAACACGATCAGCGTGTGCCGGGACTCAGTTCTTCTTCTTCTCGCCGGCGAGGCGGAACGAGTTCCAGAACCGGCCGGTGTTCGCCGCGCGGACGCCCTCCTCGGGGCCCGCGACCATCAGCCCGAACGCGCGGTCGCCGGCCGCGAACAGCCGCACCCGCGCCCCGACCTTGTCCTTCCAGTCCACTTCCAGGCCGATCGTCAACTCGCGGACGGTCGCCGGCCCGACCTTGAACGTGCGCTCGGACTCGACCGTCGCCTTGGCGGGGCCGGCGGCCTCGGCGAGCAGCGCGGCCCGCGTGGCGTCGAGCGCGGCCTCGGCCGCCTTCTCCTCGGGCGGGCCGGCGACGGGCGTCACCGCGACCAGGTACGTCACCCGCTCGGCCTCGCTCCTCACCACCTGGACCGTCGTGGCGTCCCGCTTCCGCTCCTCGGGCCGGCCGGGCATGTCGACGCCGAACCCGCTCGCCTTGTCGGAGTACCGCTCCCACCGGCTCCGCTTGAGCGTGAACACCTCGGTGTCGCCGCCGGCCCTCGTGGCGAAGTCGGTCGGGCGGTTCGGGCCGATGCTCAGGCACAGCGTCAGGTCGTCGCCGTCGAACCGGTAGACCCCGCGGATGGTGACGGCCTTGGCCGTCAGGTCGATCGCCCCCGGCGACTTGGTGGGGTCGAGCGCCCACGCGAACTCGATCGGCGCGTGCTTCCCCTCCTTGAGTGTCGCCTTGTCCTTCGTGAACGTGAGCGTGTTGCCGCGGTAGTTCGCCTCGGGCTCGGCCTTTCCGCCGGCCTCGAGCCCGACGATGAGCCACGTCCCCTCGACGAGGTCGGCGTCGGTCCGGGCCTTCGACCCGGCCCTTCGGCCCGGCTCGGCGGGCTGGTCGGCGACCGCGGAGGCGAGCCCCGCGAGGAGCAGGGCGAGGGACGCGAACCGCATGGCGTGCTCCGGGAGGTGGGCGCACCCCCAGCGTACCCGCTCCCGGCCCGGAAGGCGACCCACTCGTTACCCGGAGAACCGTTACACCCGGCCCCCGCGGGTCGCGGCCGCCCGGTCGGGGACGGGTGCGGGAGCCGGGGCGGATGGCACCGGCTTTACCGACTGCGTAAAATCGGCGTACCGGGCCACCCGCTGCCACCCCCCGAGAGTTCCCCGTGCGACCACACACCCGCCCCGGCCACCGGCCGGCGTTCGTCCTCCTCGCGGCGCTGATCCTCGCGCTCCCCGCCGGCGGCCGCGCCGGCGACCCGGAACTCGAGCAGGTCCGCAAGGAGATCGCCGACGTCGAGAAGCAGATCCTCGACCTCGGCCGGAAGTTGGAGGAGCTGAAGTACCTCGCGGCGCACCCGCCGGCGCAGGGCGTCGTGCCCGCGGCCGCCGTGACGAAGCTCAACTGGCGGTGCGTCGGCCCGGCGAACATGGGCGGCCGCATCACCGCCGTCGCCGTCGTCGAGACCGACCCCTCGACGTACTACGTCGCGACCGCGTCCGGCGGGCTCCTCAAGACCACCAACAACGGCGTCACCTTCGCCCACCTGTTCGACCGCGAGGCGACCGTCTCGATCGGCGACGTCGCCGTCGCCCCGACGGACCCGAACGTCGTCTGGGTCGGCACCGGCGAGAACAACCCGCGGAACTCGGTGTCCTACGGCGACGGCGTGTACAAGAGCACCGACGGCGGCAAGACCTGGAAGAACATGGGGCTGAAGCAGTCGTTCCAGATCGGCAAGGTGCTGGTCCACCCGAAGGACGCGAACACCGTGTACGTCGCGGCGCTCGGCCGGCTCTACGGCCCGAACGAGGAGCGCGGCCTGTTCAAGACCGAGGACGGCGGGAAGACCTGGAAGAAGGTCCTGTACGTCGACGACCGCACCGGCGCGATCGACCTCCGCATGGACCCGTTCGACCCGGACGCGCTGCTCGTCGGCATGTGGGAGCGGAAGCGGGACGGGTTCGACGGCTCGTTCGGCGACGCGAAGGACTGGCCCAGCCCGGACCAGTACGGCCCCGAGACGACCTACGGCCCCGGCGGCGGGCTGTTCAAGAGCACCGACGCCGGGAAGACGTGGACTAGGCTCACCGACGCGAAGCTCAAGAACGGCCTGCCCACCGTGAAGACCGGCCGCATCGGGCTCGACTACTCCCGGAAGACCAAGGGGCTCGTGTACGCGATCATCGACACCGAGAGCGTCGGCAAGGGCCGGCCCCCGCTCACCGTGTACCTCGGCATCTCCAGCGACACCGACAAGGGCGGCGGCGTGAAGATCGAGTCGGTCGTCGAGGACGGCTCGCTCGGCAAGGCGGGGGTCAAGGACGGCGACGTGATCGTCGCGCTCGACGGCGCGAAGCTCCCGGACTACGACACGCTGATCGACGTGATGTCGCGGAAGAAGCCGGACGACGTGGTGAAGGTCACCGTGAGGCGCGGCGACAAGGAACTGACGCTCGACGTGAAGCTCGTGGCCCGGCAGACCCCGGAGCGGCCGACCGGCCCGCCGAGCCTCGGCGTCCAGCTCGGGAGCGGGCTCGTCGTGACCGGCGTGGCCCCGGACGGCACGGCCGCCAAGGCCGGGGTGAAGGCCGGCGACACGGTCGTCGCGCTCGGCGGCACGAAGGTCGCCGACAACAAGGAACTGACCACGGCGCGCACGAAGCTGAAGGTCGGCGACAAGGTGAAGCTCGGCGTCACCCGCGAGGGCAAGCCGCTGGAGCTGGAACTCACCCTCGGGGCGGCCACCAGGGCGGTCCCGGCGTCGCGGCCGTTCCAGCTCCAGCCGGTCGTCGGCGGGCAGCAGCCGAACGTGCAGAAGGACCAGGGCAAGGACGGGTTCCAGACCGGCGGCGTGTACGCGAGCAGGGACGGCGGCGGGACGTGGACCCGCGTGAACAGCCTGAACCCGCGGCCGTTCTACTACGGCCAGGTGCGGTGCGACCCGAACGACGAGAAGGTCGTGTACGTCCTCGGCGACCTGCAACTGTGGCGGAGCGCCGACGGCGGCGCGAAGTTCGCCAGTTCGCCGGTCGGGGGCGTCCACCCGGACCACCACGCGCTGTGGATCGACCCGCGGGACAGCCGGCACATGATCCTCGGGGGCGACGGCGGGTTCTACAGCACCTACGACCGCGGGGCCGTGTGGGACCACCACAACAACTTCGCGATCGGCCAGTTCTACCACGTCGCGGTGGACAACAAACGGCCGTACAACGTGTACGGCGGGCTCCAGGACAACGGCTCGTGGGGCGGCCCGAGCCAGGCGCTCCGCGGCACCGGCCCGACCAACGACGACTGGCTGTTCCTCAACGGCGGCGACGGGTTCGTGATGCGGGCGGACCCGAGCGACCCGGACGTGGTGTACGCCGAGAGCCAGAACGGCGGCATGAACTGGCGGAACCTGCGGACCGGCGAGAGCCGCGGGATCGGCCGCGGGCCGGTCAAGCCCGGCGAGCCGCTGCGGTACAACTGGAACACCCCGTTCATCCTCTCGGGCCACAACCCCGGGATCCTCTACAGCGGCTCGCAGTACGTGTTCCGCTCGGTGTTCCGCGGCGGCGACCTCAAGGCGATCAGCCCCGAGTTGCCGCTCTCGGCGAAGGGGACGATCTCCGCGATCGCCGAGAGCCCGAAGAGCGCCGACGTCCTGTGGGCCGGCACCGACGACGGCAACCTGTGGGTCACCCGCGACGGCGGCGGGAAGTGGGAGAGCGTGCTCGACAAGCTCAAGGCGGCCGGGCTGCCGGGGCCGCGGTGGGTGTCGAGCATCGAGCCGAGCCGCGTCGCCGAGGGCCGGTGCTACGTGTGCCTCGACGCGCACCGGTCCGACGACGACCGGCCGTACCTGTTCGTGACCGAGGACCACGGCGCGACCTGGAAGCCGCTCGCCGCGAACCTCCCGGCGTTCGGCTCGACCCGCGTGCTCCGCGAGGACGTCACGAACCCGAGCGTGCTGTACTGCGGCACCGAGTTCGGCCTCTGGGCGTCGGTGAACCGCGGCGCGTCGTGGGCGAACATCAACAACAACCTCCCGACGGTCGCGGTCCACGAGGTCGCGCAGCCGACGACCGCGAGCGACATCGTCGTCGGCACGCACGGCCGCAGCGTGTGGATCCTGGACGCGTCGAGCATCCGCCAGATGACGCCGCGGACCGAGACCGTCGGCAAGGACGAGAGGACCGTCGACCCGCTCAAGGAGCCGGTGACGCTGTTCGCGCCGCCGACCGCGGTGCGGTGGAAGTTCGAGGCCGGCCGCGAGTCGCCGTACTCGAAGGACGCGCGGAAGTTCTACGGCACCAACCCGGCGCCCGGGGCCGCGTTCGAGTACCTCGTCACGAAGCCGGGCAAGGCCGCGGCGCTGAAGGTGACCGACGCGCTCGGGGCCACCGTGAAGGAGTTCCGCACCGCCCCGGCCGACGCCGGGTTCCACCGGTTGCAGTGGAACCTGAGCGGGCCGAAGGGCGGCACCGTGCCGGCGGGCACGTACCGCGTGACGCTGACCGTCGACGGCAAGGAGTTCACCCGCGGGCTGACGGTCGAGAACGACCCGAAGGCCGACCCGAAGGCGGTGATCTCGTTCGACGTCAAGCGGCGGCGGTACGAGGAGAAGCAGGACGACTTCGACCGCGAACTCGAGGAGCGCGAGACCCTGCCGCGGGTGAACGAGGACTGACGCGGACCCAGGGTTGACACCCTGGGCTACTGGCTGTCGCCCCTTCGGGGCTTGGTGGTTGGAGTCCCGGAGGGACGGCAGTGCGTAGCCCAGGGTGTCAACCCTGGGTGAATCACCCCCGGCCCCTTGCCCCGGTGCGGCGTTGCGGTCACACTATCCTCGCTCTCACCCCCGCGAGGTACCCCCGCAATGACGCGCGTCTTCTCCCTCACCCTGCTCCTGGCGGCGACCGCACCCGCGGGCGCGGCCGAGAAAAAAGCCGACCCGCCCCAGACCATCGTCACCGGGCTGGTGAACCCCGAGTCGGTGTGCGTCGGCCCCGGCGGCCGGGTGTTCGTCACCGTCATCGGCGAGTTCAACACGGACGGCGACGGCTCGGTCGTCGCGCTCGAGCCGGGCGGCAAGGCGGTCCCGTTCGTGACCGGCCTCGACGACCCCAAGGGGATCGTCGCGCACCAGAAGTTCCTCTACGTCACCGACAAGACCCGCGTGGTCCGCATCGACGCGACCGCGAAGGAGCCGAAGGTCGAACTCCTCGCGCCGGCGAACGCCTTCCCGGTGCCGCCGGTCTTCCTGAACGACGTCGCCGTCGATCCCGAGAGCGGGATGGTGTACGTCACCGACTCGGGCACCCGCGACAAGGAGAACCCGTCGAAGGGGGCGCTCTACCGCATCACCCCGAACGGCCTCGTTTCGACGATCATCGACGAGAAGAAGCTCCCGGGCCTCAAGATGCCCAACGGTGTGCAGATGGACGGCGCGTCGCACCTCCTCCTCGCCGACTTCCTGGCCGGCACCCTGTACCGCGTCAAGCTCGCCGACTCCAGCTACGAGAAGCTCGCCGAGGGGATGCCCGGGGCCGACGGGATCACCTGGAACCAGCACGGGCAACTGTTCGTGACGAGCAACATGACGGGCACGGTGTTCGGCATCAACCGCCCCGGCGACAAGCCGGTCGAGATCCTCACGACCGCGTCCAAGTCGGCCGCCGACAGTTGCCTCGACCCGACCGGGAAGCTCATCCTGGTCCCCGACATGAAGGCCGGCACCGTGTTCGCCATCCCGGCGCAGGTCCCCGGGTTCGAGGTCGACACCGCCCCGTTCGCGCTCAAGACCGAGGCCGCGTTCCCGGACCTGAAGTGGACCGGGTGGAGCGCCGAGACCGCGACCGGCAAGGTGAACGCGCTGCGGCCGATCGTGCTGACGCACGCCAACGACGGCAGCAACCGCGTCTTCGTCGCCACCCAGCAGGGGGTCCTGCACAGCTTCGCGAACGACCCGAAGGCGACCGAGACGAAGGTGGTGCTCGATATCCAGGACCGCGTGCAGTACGACGACAAGACCAACGAGGAGGGGCTCCTCGGGCTGGCGATGCACCCGGACTTCAAGAAGACCGGCGAGGTGTTCGTCTTCTACACGCCCAAGGGCGAGAAGCGGGCGAACGTGGTGTCGCGGTTCCGGGCGTCGAAGGACGACCCGACGAAGCTCGACCCGGCCTCGGAAGAGGTGCTGCTCAAGTACACGAACCGGCCGTTCTGGAACCACGACGGCGGCACCATCGCGTTCGGCCCGGACGGGCTCCTCTACGTCGTCCACGGCGACGGCGGCTCGGGCAACGACCCGTTCGACAACGGCCAGAAGCTCAGCAACTGGTTCGGCAAGATCCTCCGCATCGACGTGAACACCAAGGCCGACGGGAAGAACTACGGCGTCCCGAAGGACAACCCGTTCGTCGGCGTGAAGGACGCGCTCCCGGAAATCTACGCGCACGGGCTCCGGAACCCGTGGCGGATCGCGTTCGACCGCAAGACTGGGCAGCTCTGGTGCGCCGACGTGGGCCAGAACCTGTACGAGGAGATCAACCTCATCGAGAAGGGCGGGAACTACGGCTGGAACCGCCGCGAGGGGCTGCACCCGTTCGGCGCGAAGGGGAGCGGGCCGGCGAAGGAGTTCGTCGACCCGATCTGGGAGTACAGCCACGACGTCGGCAAGTCGGTCACCGGTGGCACCGTGTACCGCGGCAAGGCGCTGCCGGACCTGGAGGGGCACTACCTGTACGCCGACTACGTCACGTCGAAGATCTGGGCGCTGAAGTACGACGACAAGGCGAAGCGGGTCACGGCCAACAAGCCGGTCCCGGACCCGACGAAGCCGGTGCTGTCGTTCGGCGAGGACGAGCAGGGCGAGCTGTACTTCCTGGTCGTCGCACCCAACGGCCGCGGGATCTACCGGTTCGTGAAGTGACGAAGAGAAGAGATTGATCCGCAGATTACGCAGATGGACGCAGATTTTCAGACAGAGGACAGAAGTCAGAGATCAGTGAGCAACCAGCGGGTATGCTGCTCTGTCCTCTGTCCTCTGTCCTCTGTCCTCTGTCCTCTGTCCTCTGTCCTCTGTCCTC
>NZ_JBHYGG010000274.1:0-41554 GCF_051859125.1 Gemmata sp. | reverse complement strand
CCTCTACGCTGCGCGCGGCGAGCGGCGCGCGTGGCTGGCGGAGGCGGTGGGCGGAGATCGGGGTCTGGTCGACCTGGCGGAGCGGGCCGGGGCTCGGACCGGGTGCCGGTCCACAACAGTTGGTCTCACTTCCCGCCCTTGAGCCTCAGGTCGAGCTGGGCCTGGAACAGGTCCTTGACGTCGGGCTCCTTCGGCTCGTCGATGACGAGGCACCCCTTGTCCCCCGGGACCATTGCCCAGGCGTTGGCCGCGCACCGCGGGCCGCGGACGCACACCAGCGCGCCGAGCGAGTGCGCGTCGGGCTGGTTCACGTACAGGCCCGGCTCCTTACCCGCGTCGCGAAGCGTCAGGTTCCAGTGGACCACCCGCGCCCCCAGGAACGGCCCCGCGCCGCCGGCGCCGCCGGGGCGGCCGTCGTTCGCCTCCAGGACGATGTTCGTGCGGAGCAGGTCGAAGCTCATGGCCCGGTGCGAGTCGAACGTGCCGTGGACCATGACCCCGTCGCTCCACACGTTCCCGGCCGACAGGTACTCGGTGTTGACCCCGTGGAACGGCTTGCTCTCGATGCGGAACTTGGTGACGAGGTTGTCGTGGCTCCCGACCCGCAGTGCCGTCGCGTGGTGGTTCTCGCCGCCGCGGACCACGAGGCCGGTGACCGTGGTGTTCTTCGCCGCGGCGTGCGTCACGGCGTTGTCGGCGTTCTCGACGGCCACGTCCCGCACCCAGCAGTGCGCCGCCCGGTTCAGGTACACGCCGTTCCACCCGGCGTACTTCAGGTGGGCCGGGAGCTTGTGCGGCTTCATCCGGAGGGTGAGCCGCTCGACTCCGGACTCGGTGACGCACGGGCCGAGGTCCTCGAACCGCACGTTCCACTCGGGCCGCACGTCCACCCGCAGCGGTTGCTTCAGCGTGACGGTTCCGCCCTCGACCTTCACGATCTCGACCGGCCAGTCCCACCGGTTGCGCCCGGTCAGCCCGGTGGCCTTGGCCCAGTCGTACTCCTTCATCTTCTCGTGCCCCGCCATCTGGAGCAGGAGCGACAGGTCGGCCGGGTTGTCCCACGCCATCATCACGAGGCCCGGCTTGAGCCTCTTCGCCGCCGCCGGGTCGACGGTCACGGTGAGGTCGCCGCGCTTCGCCGGCCCCTTCACGTCGGCGAGCTTCGCGCCGGGCCGCCAGTACTCCCATGTCTGAACGTCGCCGTCCTTGACGGTGAGCTTGCCGGCAGCGTCGAACGCGTCCCCGGGGCCGATCCACACGAGCCCGCCGCACCACGACCACTGGAGGTTCCCGCCGCCGGCCCCGAGCTTGCCGAGCGCGTCGCTGAGGGACTTCTCGAACGCGATTACCGACTTCTCGGCCCCCTCCCCGCGGAGCACGACGCCGCTGGCGTGGATGCGGATCGGGGCCGAGACCAGGTAGGTGCCCGCGGGCACGAGGACCGCGCCGCCGCCCGCGGCCGCCGCCTTCTTGATCGCCGCGTCGAACGCGGCCGTGTCGTCGGACTTGCCGTCCCCCTTGGCCCCGGCCTCCTTGACGTTCGCGACCACCTTGGGTTCGGGGAGCGGCACCTCCGAGTGCCGGTAACCGGCGAACGAGCAGTTCGGGACGTGCGAGTGGGCGTTCGGGTTCTTGGCGTACTCGGCCCACAGGGCGGCCGACGTGGCGGGCTTGTCGGCCGCGACCGCCGACAGTGCGGTCGCGAGCAGAACGAGGGGGCAGAAGCGCATCGGCGTCTCCGGGGCGGGTGGCGCGGGACAGGCAGCGGGGGCGGGACCGTTGGCAGCGGCTCAGGAAGTATCGCCGGGCCGCCGCGGTCGGGCTTCGCGATCCGGGCACGGGGGCGTTCGCAGATCGGGCAACGCCCCGGGTCAGGCGTTCGCCTGCCGCCACTCCTGCGGGGGGAGGCCCGTGTGCCGCTTGAACGCCCGGTAGAAGCTCGACAGGTCCTCGAACCCGCTCTCGAACGCGACCGCGACGACGCTCCGGGGCGTCTCCGTGAGGAGCCGGCAGGCGTGCGCGACGCGGAGCCGCGTGAGGTGCCCGAGCCACGACTCGCCGGTCAGTTCGCGGAACAACTGGGTGAACCGCCGGCGGCTCATGCCCAGCAAGGCCGCGGTGCCGTCGAGGGTCGCGGGCTCGTAGAACCGCCGGGCCATCCCGTCGAGGTACCCGCGGACCGCGGCGGCGTGCCCCGCGGCGTCGGCCCCCGGCGGCGCAGATCCGGCACCGCCCGCGAGGGTCCCGCGGACCAGCACCGCGAGGGTGCGGAACGTCAGCCCGACGACGGCGGCCCGGTGGCCCGGCCGGGCGAGCGCCTGCTCGTAGAGGATCTCGCGGAGGCCGGCGCGGAGTTGGGGCAGCGCGAGCGCGTTGAGCGGGAGCCGGCCCGGCGGGACGCGGGCGACCGCCGGTTCGCACCGGTACACCTCGGGCGCGACGCAGATGCCGTACAGCGAGAGCGGCCCGGCCCCGGCCGCGTCGTCGATGATGCGGTGGACGGCCCCCGCGGGGACGACGACCACGTCGTCGGGGCCGCAGCGGTGGTCGCGGCCGGCGACGCGGACCGTCCCGCCCCCGCGGAGGATGTAGAAGATTTCGAGGAAGTCGTGCCGGGAGTCGGCCATCGCGAAGCCGGGCGCGTGGTGGCTCTCGAGCACGAACACGCCGTGCGGCGGGAGGTCGACGCGGACGGGCCTGAGGCGCTCGCGCATGTCGCGGCCGGGAGGTGGAGCGGGTTCCTCCTCATCGGTAGACCGCCGACCACCGGGCGTCAACTCGATCGCTCGCCGGGGTGTCACCCCGGATCGGTGGATCCGTGACTTCTGGAGCGGCCCAGTATGCGACCGGATCGCGATGATCCGCATGTCTTCTGTAGCCGGCCTCTGTGAGGCCGGGCCTGTACCCGTCCCCAAGTATCGGCCTCACAGAGGCCGGCTCAAGTTAGCACTCAACGAGACCGGGGTTCACACGGTCCGCTCCGGTGGCGGCTCACGGCGGTTTGGTTGTGCGTTTGGTGAGAGGGGTCGCGAGACCATGTCGGATGCTTCTCCGCCTGCGCCGAGCGGTTTGGGCGAGGCGAGCGGGGGGCACAACACCAATTCCCGTGGGGTCGTCTCTCCTCGCAGCTCCCACCCCCCACTTTCGTGTTATCGCAAACTACCCGAACCGGGTGATTGGAACGAATCGCGGGGCCAGGTATAGTTCCCGACGTGCAGCTTTGCCCCGTGCCGACCCCTCCCCGGAGGCTCTCCATGCCGTCGAACTCCACGCGGCCGCGCACGGCGTTCACGCTGATCGAGCTACTCGTGGTCATCGCGATCATCGCGATCCTCATCGGCCTTTTGCTGCCCGCGGTCCAGAAGGTCCGCGAGGCCGCCGCCCGAGCAAAGTGCGCGAACAACCTGAAACAGCTCGGGATCGGCCTGCACTCGGCCCACGATGCGACCGGGGGGTTCTTCCCGGCCCACAACTACGACGCCCAGTTGAGCTGGCACGTCGATGTGCTGCCGTACCTCGAACAGGGCGCGCTCCACGCGCAGTTCAGCTTCGCGGCCGGGCCGTACTTCGCGTCCGGAAAGAACGACCCGCACGGGCTCATCAAGGTCCCGACCTACCTCTGCCCGTCGTCACGGTTCGAGCGAATGCCGACGGCCGCCCCGCACAGCACGTACGCCCCGGACCGCGTCCCGACGAACACCGGCGAACCCCCGTACACCGCGCACTACTACGGCGTCATGGGTCCGAAGGGGACGAACCCGGCGACCGGGGCCGCGTACCTCACCGACGCCGTCGGGAGTCACGGCGGGTACGCGCGACAAGGGGTGTTCAAGGCCACCGAGCGGACCCGGCTGACAGACATCGCCGACGGCACGTCCGGCACCCTGATGCTGATGGAGATCTCGTGGGGGAGCGACTCCGTCGGGACGCGGTACCGGAGTTGGGTCCGCGGGCGGACGAACACCGGCGAGCGCGACGTGACCGGGGCGAAGAACGTGGTCAACTCGATCAACACGCCGGGGGTCGCGACGTTCAACGACATCGCGGCCGGCAGCCCGCACCCGGGCGGGGCGAACTTCGCGTTCGCCGACGGGTCGGTCCGGTTCCTCCGGGAATCGATCCCGCTCGGGACGTACCGGTCGATGGCGAGCCGGGACGGCGGGGAGGTCGTGTCGGAGTGATCGCGGGGCATTGCAAGCGACCGGCGGCCCGCGGCTGCCCCGTCGCCGTCACAGGGTCGCGATCAGTTCCTTCACCTTCTGCTCGATCAGGTCGCGCACGCCGCGGAACTGCTCGGGGGTCATGTCCCGCGGGTCGGGGATCTGCCAGTCCACCCGGCGGGTCGCCTTCACCAGCGGGCACTCGTCGCCGCACCCCATCGTGACGGCGACCTCGACGTCCGTGCCGTTGAAGGCGTCCAGCCCCTTCGACGTGTGCGTGGTCAGGTCGTAGTCGAGTTCCCTCATCGCCTCGACCGCCTTCGGGTTCACCCGGCCACTCGGCCGCGACCCGGAACTGTGCGCCTCGACCTTCCCCGCACCGTGGATGCGGGCGAACGCCTCGGCCATCTGACTCCGATTGCTGTTCTCCACGCACACGAACAGCACCTTCTTCAGCGACGCCATACGAGCGCTCCGGGGCAGGGGGGAAGGGTCAGCAGCAGCCGGGGGCCGAGCAGCCCGCACCGGTGGTCGCGGGGACGCCGCAGCGGTCCGGGGCGAGGCACGCGGTGTGCTTCGTGCCCAGGTGGAACAGCACGCCCGACGGTGTCACCTCGGCGGCGGCCACGGGGTACTGCGACACGACCCCGCTCTCGAACTCGACCTCGACGGGCACCGTCGCGTCCGGCAGCAGCGGGCCGGCGAGGGCGACGATCTTCGCGAGCCTCGCCGTGTCGAGGCGGTGGTCGAGGTCGTTCGCCACCCACACTTGAAGGACGCACGACGTCGCGGACCGAACGGTGCCGCCGCAGTCGATGAAGTCCTTCTGCACGCGGCCGACCTCGGTGACGTGGAAGTGCTCGGGCACGAAGCTCCCGTCGGGCAGCATGAGGAAGAGCGGGGCGGCCGGGTTGGCGGCGAGCACGGAGCGGAAGGCGTCGAGCGTCATCGGTCGGTCTCCTTGGGGCCAGAGGGTAGAACGTCAGAGGACAGAGGGCAGGAAGGCACAGCGGAGCTACACCGATTTCTGACCTCTCGGTACTGTCTTAAGATCTTTTGCGTCATGTCTCGGTACAGGTCTTCGCGGGCTCGGGGGCGGCCCCGCAGCACCCGCCGGGGCCGTGGATCACCCCGCACACGGCGACCGCGACCAGCGCGCCGAGGACCGGCGCGGTCAGGTACACCCACAAGCTGTCGAGCCGGAGCGACACGAGCGCCGGGGCCAGCGACCGCACCGGGTTCATCGACGCGCCGCTCACCGGCCCGGCGAACAGCGCCTCCAGCGCGATGACGGACCCGACCGCCACGCCCGCGAGCACGCCCTTCTCCTTCGCGCCGGTCGAGACGCTGAGAATCACGAACATCAGGATCAGCGTGAGCACGACCTCCATCGCGAACGACTGCGTCGGGCCGCCGGCCGGGAGCGTCGCGCCAAGGGTGGGGCTGTCCGGGAACATGAGCCGCAGCGCGGCGCTCGCGAGGAGTGCCCCGACGCACTGAGCGGCAACGTAGGGCACCACCCGCCGGCCCGCGAACCGCCCGGCCGCGAAGAACCCGAGCGTGACGGCCGGGTTCAGGTGGCACCCGGACACCTCGCCGATCGCGTAGATCATCGCGAGCACGACGAGCCCGAACGTGAGCGCGACGCCGACGTGCGTGACCGTGCCGCCGCTGACGCTGTTGACGACGACGGCCCCGGTCCCGGCGAACACCAGGCAGAACGTGCCGAACGCCTCGGCCGCGAGCGGTCTCATTCGGTCCCCCCGCAGCACGAGGCCGCACGCGCCGTCACCCCGCACGCGCCGCCGGCCTGCTCGGTCAGGCACCAGCCCTGTTCGAGGAGCCCCGACACGCACAGGTCGACGAGCCGGTAGTACACGTTGTTCCCGTCGCGGCGGGCCGAGA
Source organism: Gemmata sp. (assembly GCF_051859125.1). Taxonomy (NCBI): domain Bacteria; kingdom Pseudomonadati; phylum Planctomycetota; class Planctomycetia; order Gemmatales; family Gemmataceae; genus Gemmata; species Gemmata sp. Next base: position 35,489 of record NZ_JBHYGG010000274.1, on the reverse strand, counting down.
GGATGCCGAGGTCGGAGAGCCGCTGGAGCTGGTTCGACACGGCCTGCGGCGTCATGCCGAGCGCGGCGGCCAGGTCGGTCACGCACACCTCGCCCTGGCGCACGACGGCGTGGAGCAACCGCAGCCGGGTGTCGTTGGCGAGCACCTTGAACACGGCGGCCAGCCCGCCGGCCTGGATCGGCGTCATGAGCGGGCGGGCGGCCAGGGGCGTCGGCTTCTTCATCACGGGGCTCCTCGGTCAACGATTACACTATGTGGTGTAATCGTTGCTTCAAGGGGAGGTGCGGGCGGCACCAGGATTGCTGCGGTTCGTGTGTCGCCCATCGCACGACACGTACCGGAGGGAGCGATGCCACGCGGCGACAAGTCGAAGTACACCGACAAGCAGAAGCGGCAGGCGGAGCACATTGCGGGCGGGTACGAGGACCGCGGCGTGCCGGAGAACGAGGCCGAGCGCCGGGCGTGGGCCACGGTGAACAAGGAGAGCGGCGGCGGGAAGAAGTCCGGGTCGGGCCGCGGCAAGGCGGCGAACCCTGAGCCCAGCCGCAAGGGCGGTAAGGTGGGCGGCGCGGCGGCCGCCACGCGAACGGCAGCCGAGCGGTCCGAGTCGGCGAAGAAGGCGGCCGCCACCCGCAAGCGGAACGCGAGTTAACCGACCTCACGGGGGCGGCCCGGACCCGGGCCGCCCCGGCGTTCAGTCACCTTACCTGGGTGTGTCGTCCGCGGGTGCAGGTGTCGGCGGACCGCTCGTCGCCCGACTCGGGCGTGAGGCACCTACCACTGCCACCACGCCCAACCCGCACCCGATCGCAGTGCCCGCGATGCCGCCGAGGACACCCCCGATCAGCCACAGGCTTTCGAAGTGGTCCCGCTCGAACGCCCCGCTCTTCGAGTCGACCAACTGCCACACGCCGAGACCGATGCTGAGTGCGGTTCCTCCAGCCCACGCCCCGATCGTGCCGAGGTGTGCCACCGGCCGCCCCCAGCGGGCGAAGCGCCCCGGTCCCACCGGAACCCAACACACCGCCCACACGATTGCGGCCGCCCCGAGGCCCGCGGCGAGGTAGTTGGTGAACTCCCAATTTTCGAGCCAGGTGACCTGCTGTGGGCTGCGGGCGAAGTGCGCGGTTGCCCGGACGCGAGCCGCGTTGTGGTACGAACCGTCCGCGACAATGGCGTACGTTGCGAGTGCGATTCCGAGGGCTGCCGTGCGAACCATAGAGCCTCCGTGCTGAGCGACCGCGGCGGGCCGCGCTTTCCGGGCCGCACGCCGCGACTCCGGTGGGGTTACAGCTTCTCGACGCGCTCGATGGTGATGTGTGCGCCCTCGGGGATCGGGTCGCCGGGCGGGGCCGAGGCCATCCACGCGGCGGTGCGGGCCGCGGCGTCGGCCTGCTTCTGCATGTCCTTCACGCCCGTCGCGTACACGACCACGTCGGCCTGGCACGCCACGCCGTCGCCCGTCGTGCCGAACAACCGCAAGTCGAATCGCATGGTCCCCTCCGCACTCCCGACGCGCCGGAGCTGCCCGCCGGTCCAGTATGCTGGCCCGGGCCGGGTTTGTCACGCGGCCGCAGCGGGGAATGCCCCGTGCGTGGCACCCGCGTTGCACCGTCCCCCGGCGGCCCTGAAGGGAGGCTCGATGCCCGCGACCTGTTCCGTCCAGCGGCGGTGGCTCACCGGCGACGGGGTGCGGCTCCGTGCCGTCACCGCCGGCGACCCGCACGGCCCTCCGGTCGTGCTGCTCCACGGGTTCCCCGACTTCTGGTACGGGTGGCGGCACCAGATCGGCCCGCTGGCCGCGTCCGGGTTTCACGTGATCGCACTCGACCAGCGGGGGTACAACCGCAGCGACAAGCCGCCGCGCGTCGCCGACTACGCGACCGACCGCCTCGCGTCGGACGTCGTGAAGTGCCTCGACGGGCTGAGCGTCGACCGGGCGGTCGTCGTGGGGCACGACTGGGGCGGCGGCGTCGGCTGGCACGTGGCCGCCGCGCACCCCGACCGCGTGGCGAAGCTGGTGGTGCTCAACTGCCCGCACCCGGTCGCCATGCAAGCCGCGCTCGAAGGGAGCTTCGCGCAGCTCGTCCGCAGTTGGTACGTGTTCGCGTTCCAGATCCCCGGCCTGCCCGAGTGCGTCGCGGCGGGGGGCGACTTCCGGCTCCTCGCGCGGGCCGTGCGGCGGAGTTCGCGGCCGGGCACGTTCTCGGACCGGGACCTCCGGCGCTACCGGCGGGCGTGGGGCCGGCCCGGGGCGCTGACCGCGATGGTGAACTGGTACCGCGCCGCGGCCCGGTACGGCCCGCGGCTCCCCCGGCCCCGGGTCACGGTGCCGACGCTCCTGCTGTGGGGCGAGCGCGACCGCTTCCTCGACCCGGACCTCGCGGACGCGTCGGCCGCCCTGTGCGACGACGTCCGCCTCGTGCGGTTCCCCGCGGCCACGCACTGGGTCCATCAGGAGGAGCCCCGGGAGGTGAATCGGCTGATCGCCGAGTTCGTCGGGACCACCCCGGTGGTGGTCACCCGCCCGTGACGCCCGCGTACGACTCGTAGATCGGGCAGTTCACGGCCCACGGCTTGAACGCCGACCAGTAGTGAATCAGCGACACGTCGTAGTCGGTGGCCAATCCGCGGGTGCGGGCGCGCCACCGGTCGCCGTCACGCCACACGGCCGTGACCCCGGCGCAACTGTTCCACTCCGGGCCGATCTCCGGGTGCCGGTAGTCGTATCCGATCGAACGGAAGTACCGGAACAGGACCGCCTGGTCCGCCCCCGGGCACGCGAACATTTGCTCCTTGGTGAACTCCGCGGCACGGGCCAGCGGCGCGACGGCGTTCTGCGCCGCGAGGATCGTGCCGAGGTCGTAGAACGCCGGGTCGGAGACGAGTTGCACGCCCGAGTTCAGGAACGGGTCGCGGTGCGTGCGGGGGTCCGCCGGGACCCACTGGTGGTCGATCCCGACCCACGGCTTCGCGTGCCGCCGCTCCCAGAGGTAGCTGAGGTCGTGGAGCACCACCGTGTCGGCGTCGAGGTAGAGGAACGGGTAGTCGAGCGCGGCGAGGTTGGGGAGCTTGAACCGCAGGTTGAAGTGGGGGTGCCCGACGTCGCGGGACCGGCACCGGACGACCTCGACGTCGGCGGCCCGTCGGTGCTCGGGCGCGACCTCGGGCTCGTGGTCCTCGTACAGGATGGTGACGCTGGCCGCGCCGCGGGCGACCACCGAGTCGAGGAACACGCGGCACATCCGCCGGAGCCGCGGCTCCGGCGGGTAGTTCATGATCGTGACGACCTTCAGCCGCGTGTCCATCAGCGCCCCGCGCGAACCCGGCGGGCACGAGCGCCCGCCCCAGGGTTCAGCATAGCGGGCGGTGGCTACTGCTTCTCGGCGACCGCGGCCTCGATCCTCGCGATCGCGTCGATCGCCGCGGTGCGGACCCCCTCGTTCGTGGCCGCCTTGAACTCCTTCAGCACCGGCAGCGTGAACCGGGCCTGCTTGCCGTAGTCCCCGAGCGCCTTGAGGACGGGCACGAGCGTGCCCTTGTCGTTGAGGGCCGCTTCGAGCGCGTCCACCTTCTCCCGGTCCGGGGCGTCGACCGCGGCGAGTTGGGCCAGCGCGGCCAGTCGCCGCTCGCGGAGCGCGAGGGTCGAGTCGGGGTTCTTGACGGCGACCGCGGCCAGCACGGCGGCGACGACCCGCTTGTCCTTGGGCGCGAGGCGGACCAGCGGGGGGAAGACCGCGGCGACCGTGCCCCGGTCGCCCAGCCCCTGGAGGAGCGCGTCCACCTTGGGCCCGGGCGGCGCGTCGATGGCGTCGAGCTGCGCGACGGCCGCGACGCGCCGGGCCCGGACCGCCTCGTCGAACTCCGGGTTCGGGTCGCCCACCGCGGCGAGGACCGCGGCCGCGAACCGCTTGTCCGCGGGGGCGATCTTGGCCACCGCGGCGAACACGTCGTAGTGCCCCTCGAAGCCGCCCAGCCCGGGCCGTTCGCTCGTGGCCAGCAAGAGCGGGACGACGGGGGCGGCCACCGCACCCAGTTCCGCGATCGCGTCGGCCGCCTTGGCCCGGTCGCGCATCGGCCCGCGGACGAGCACGGCGACGGGACCGGAGAGCGCCGGGTTCGCCCGCTCCAGCGCCTTGAGCGCGGCGGCCTGCACGCCCTCGCCGGGGTCGGCGAGCGCCTCAATCAAGTAAGGGGTCGCGACCTTTCCCTTGGGACCGAGCGCCGCGACTTGCTTCAGGACGTCCACCCGGGCCTTGGGGTCGCGGGCCTGGAGCCCGGTCGCGCACATCCGGACCGCCTCGGCGTCCGGGTTGATCGCGCCCAGCGCCTCGGCGGCCGCGTCCCGGACCACCTTCTCGCGGTCCCGCAACCCGTCCGCCACGGCGTCGGTCGCGGCGATGCCGTCGGCCCCGAGCGCGGCGATCTTGCGGAGGGCCTTCACCCGGTCCTCGGGCTCCTTGGCCTTGACCGCCGCCACCAGGGCGGCGAGCTCCTCCCCCCGGCGGCCGGCGGCCGCGTAGTTCTCCAGCGCCTGCTTGGCGAACTTCTGGACGTCGGCGTCGGGGTCGGTCTCGGCCCCGCGGAGCGCTGCGAGTGCGGGCTGTGCGTCGCCCTTCAACTCCGCGAGGCCCTCCGCCGCGGCGCGGCGCAGGTCCGGGTTCCCCCGCCCCAGGAACGCGGCGAGCCCCGCTGCCGCCTGTCGGCGCGCCGCGGCGTCCGGCCCCTTCGCGGTTGCGACGAGTGCCGCGAGTTCGGCCGACAGGTCGCGCGGGGTCGGGAGGGGAACCTCCGGTTCCTTGACCGGGGCGGGCTCCTTCGGCGGCACGGGCTCCTTGACCGGGATGGGCTCCTTCGGGTCCGGGAGCGGGTCGGGCTCGTCCTTGAACTTTGGGACCGGCTCCGGGCGGGGCCGCGGGCGGGGCCGGACCGGCGGACGGTTCGCCTCGGAATCGACCGCGGCCCTGGGCTCGGGCGCGGCCTTCGCCACCGGCTTCGGCTCCTCCCGCTCGGCGTCCCCGGCGCGGGACACGAAGTACCAGATGGTCAGCGACATCGGCACGAAGACGAACAGGACGTACCCCACCGGGATCGCGATGCGGAACAGGAGTTCGTTCTTCCCCTTGGCGGGCCGGGCCGGGGTCGGGGCGTCGTCGAGTTGGAGCGGCTCCGCGGCCGGAGCGGAGCGCGCCCGTTGTGCGGGCGGCGGGAACGGCGGTGGGAACGGCTGCGGCTGCGGTGCGGTCGGGACTGCAGCGTGCGGGACGCGGCCGAGCCCCCCGCACCGCGGGCAGTTGAACGTCCCCCCGGGCGGAACCCCGTCGAGCATGAGGGGGCACTGGCAGAAGCGGCACTGGGCGGTGGGCATGCTCGATTTCTCGGGCAGGAAGGGTGGGAGCGCGGCGGGTATTCACCATTATAACCCCGCCGGCTGTCCCGGGCAGCCCCCGTTGTCAGGTCCTTCGTTACAACGTCGGAGCGGTGTCGCCGGGGAGCATGATTTTGCGGATCATCTTGATCGGCAGCCCGCCCTGCTTCACGAACTCGTCATGGAACTTTTGCAGGGTGAACGCGGCCCCGGTCGCCCTCTTGTAGTCGTCGCGGAACTTGTAGATCTGGAGCTTGCCGAGCGTGTAGTACAGGTACGTCGGGTTGTACGTCCCCCGCCGCGACTCCTGGAACGCGACCTCGGGCTCGATGTACCCCTGCTCGACGAAGAACTTCTTCCCCTGCTCGACGGTCCACCCCTCGGTGTGCAGCTTGATCCCGACGACGAACCGGCAGTCCCGGAGCAGCGCCTCGGAGAGCTGCGCGAGCAGCACCTTCGGGTCGCCGCCCCCGAACCCCTCCTCGACGCACATCTGCTCGGCGTAGTGCGCCCACCCCTCGACGTTGGTGCCGCAGGTGTACAGCTTCCGCACCTTCGTCGGGTACCGCTTCGCGTTCAGGAACTGGAGGTAGTGCCCGGGGTACGCCTCGTGGATGGTGAGGATGTCGAGCCCGGTCTGGTTGAACTGCCGCATGTGCTCGGTCTTCTGCTGCGGGGTCCACTCCTTCTCGGGCGGGGTGACGTAGTAGAACGCCTCGGTCGCCCTGGTCTCGTACGCGCCGGGCGTGTCCATCGACGCGAACCCGCCGGTCCGGGCGAACGGCGGGGTCTCGGCGATCGTCGGCCGCACCTCCGACGGCACGGTGACGATCTTCTTCTCGATCAGGAACTTCCGGCACCGCTCGATGGTGCCCCGCGTCGCGGGCACGAGGTCGTCGGGCTTCGGGTGATCGTCGGTGAGCAGCGCGAGCACCTCGGTCGGCGTCTTCTTCGGGTCGATCTTCTTGGCGGCGGCAGCGAACGCCTCGCGGTCCCGCTTCAGGGTCGCCTCGCCGATGGCGAGCAGCTTGTCGAGCGGGATGTCGAGCATCTCCTCGGCCGCGAGCTTGTCGAGAAACGTCTTGGCCCCGATGGCGTAGGTCCCCTTCGACTTCGGCAGCAGGTCGGCTTCGAGCCACTTCGCGGCGGCCTCGAACGCCTCGACCACCGGCGCGTTCGCGGCCTCGAACTCGGCGAGCAACTTCGCGTCGGCCCCGGCGGCGGTCTTCGCCCACGCGGGCAGGTCGGTCTTGAAGAACCCGACCGAGCCCTTCGCGACGATGACGCCGAGGTCGGTGAACTCCTTCGGCGGGTTCTCGATATTCGCCTTCATCGCGGTGAGCAGCGGCGGCGTGTGCTGGAGCCGGCCGATGATCGCCTTGAGGCGCTCGGCCGGGGGCGCGAACGTGCGCTTCAAGAGCATGTCGATCCCCTCGGCCGGCTTGCCGAGGTACGCCACCGGGTTCCGCTTCCAGTCGCGGACGGTGCCCAGGTCGAGTTCCTCGGCCCGCAGCGCGTGGTCGAGCGTCTCGGCGTCGATCTGTTCGTCCGCGCTGAGCTTCCCGGCCCGCAGCGCCTTCAGCCGCGCCTGGAACTTGCCGACCGCCTCGGCGCGCGACGCGATGGCGGCGGCCGACAGGTCCGAGAGCTTCGCGTCGTAGTCGTGGACGCCGGCGTAGGTGGCCTGGTTGGGGTCCCACGCGAACAAGGCGGCGTAGTAGTCGTCCACGAATGCCGCGAACGTGTCGGCGGTGGCGGGGGCGGGTCGCGCCGGGGCGGGCGGAAGGGCCGCGATCACGGCGAGCGCGACAAGAACCGCGCCGACGGCGAGCGTACGAGCGGGCATGGCCGGGTGCTCCTGGGGGGTGGCGAGCGGAGAGGGGGCTGTCAGGATACGCCGGGCGGGGAGAGCACGGCAAACGGATTCGTCACCGCGTCTCGTCTTCGAGTGCGGCGAAGTTGCGGACCGAGATGATGTCCCACCCTGGGGGCATGAACCGCGGGGCGAGTGTACCAACGAAGTGGTCGCGCCACGCTCGCACGTAGGCCCGCCAGTCGCCGCCCGGTGGGTCGGGTTCCGGCGTCCCCTCGTAGAGCGTGTGGCACGGGCCGCACAGGAACAGCACGTTCGACAGGCACGACCGCCACGGGTGCGGCACCCGCCACTTGTGCCGCTTCGGGACGACGTGGTGCCGGGTCAGGTTGGTCGCGGCCCCGCAGCACACGCACCGGTCGTTCTTCACGGCGAGGAAGAAGTCCGAGAACGCGCCGAGGTAGAGCGCCCGCAGGCGGTCCTCGGTCTGCGTGTCGGTGAACTGCAACACGCCCGGCGCGACCTCGGCGGCGTACCCCTTGCGGAGGTAGAACGCGGCCCGCTTCGCGCTGCACCGCAGGATCGGCGAGCCGCCGGTGTCGCGGACCTCGTAGGTGTCGAACCGCACCGCGCCGTCGAGGTCGGAGTAGTCGCCGCGTTCCTGGACGAGCGACCACCCGGCCGCGGCGAAGTTCCGCGCCTTGCACGTCCCCGACCCGAGGCGCAGCGACCGGGCCGAGCCGTGCAGGTACGCGAACTCGACCCACTCGCCCACGACGGCGGTGACGCGGACCACCTCGGCCTTGCCGCTCCGCCGCCGGGCGTACACGCGGCCGATCTCCGGGGCCATCGGCGGGTGCTCCGTTGCCAGATCACGGGCCGTCACTCGCTTCGGATTCGCTGCACCCGCGCTGATTCATGCGGCACAGCAACTCAGCGGTGAGCGGGAATCCCGAGGCGGAACCGATGACGGTGTCGCATCCGCACTGTGGGCATAGCGCCGACCGCTCGGCTTCGGACGGACCGTCGGAGAGCCAGGAGCGAACGGCAGACGGCTCGAACACCGCAAGGCACTGGAAACAACCGCACGAGTCACTCGCGAGGATCTCGCCGTAGTGGCGGATGCAGTGCCGGTGTGCAAGGGCGTAATCGGGTGGAAGTTCCATCGGGTCACCCGTCGCGGAGGATCTCGCGGGCCGCGTTCAGGCCGCACGCGCCCATCACGCCGCCGCCCGGGTGCGTCGCGGCCCCGCACATGTACAGCCCCTTCACCGGCGTGCGGTAGTTCGCGTACCCGGCGGCCGGGCGGAAGCTCGCCATGTTCGACAGCGACATCGACCCCTGCATGATGTTCCCGCCGGTGATGCCCCACAGCCGCTCCATGTCCGGCGGCGGGATCACGATCCGGTGCAGCACGCTCGACTTGAACCCCGGCGCGTACTCCTCCAGGATGTCGAACACCCGGTCCGCGAACCGGTCCTTCTCGACCTCCCAGGTCGTGTCCTTCAGGTGGTACGGGGCGTACTGCACGAACATGCTGATGATGTGCTTGCCGGGCGGGGCGAGGGTGTCGTCCAGCGCCGTTGCCATCGTGCACTCGATCATCGGGTTCTGCGACCAGCGGCCGTACTTCGCGTCGTCGTACGCCCGCTCGATGTAGTCCTGGCTCGGGCAGATGTGCATGGTGCCGTGGTGCTGCGGGCCGACCTTGCCGTCCGACGGCAGCGCCTTCCAGTTCGGCGGCCGGTCCACCGCGACGTTGATCTTCACCGTCGCGGAGCTGTAGTCGATGCGGTTGATCGCCTTCAGGAACTCGGCGGGCAGGTCCTTCGGGTCCATGAGCTTCACGAACGTGACGTGCGCGTCGGCCCCGGAGATGACCCGCGGGGCGGTGAACTCGGTGCCGTCCCTGAGCGCGACGCCGACCGCGTGCCCGTCCCTCACGATGATCCGGCCGACGTCGGCGTTGACACGGACCTCGGCCCCGTAGCTCTTCGCGGCGCTCGCGATGCTGTTCGACACGGTGCCCATCCCGCCGCGGACGTACCCCCACACCCCGCGGACCCCGTTGCACTCGCCCATGACGTGGTGGAACAACACGTACGCCGTACCGGGGTGCGAGGGCGGGGCGAACGCGCCGATCACCGCGTCGGTCGCGATGGTCGCCTTCAACTCGTCCGACTCGAACCACCGGTCGAGGATTGGGCGGGCCGCGCCGGTGAGGATCTCGACCGCCTCGCCCGCAACGTCCCGGCCCATGCCCTTGAACTTCCACCCGGTCTTGGCGAGCTGCCACAGGTTGCCGAGGCCCGACGAGAACGGGTTGGGCGGGGTCTCGACCAGCATCGGTTCGAGGAAGTCGGCGACCCGCGTGAGCATGTCCTCGTACTTCGGGTACGCCTCGGCGTCCTTCTTCGAGAACTTGGCGATCTCGCGGTGCGTCATCTCCTTGTCCGGCCCCATCAGCAGGGAGCGGCCGTCGGGGAACGGGGTGAACGACGACGGGCTCCGCGGGAGCATCTCAAACCCGTACTTCTTCAGCTCCAGGTCGCGGATGATCTCGGGCCGGAGCAGGCTGTTGACGTAGGCCGCGGTCGAGACCTTGAACCCGGGCCAGAGTTCCTCGGTGACGCAGCACCCGCCGACGAGTTCGCGGCGCTCCAGCACGAGGACGCGGTGGCCCGCCTTGGCGAGGTACGCGGCGGTGACGAGCCCGTTGTGCCCGGCCCCGATGATGATGGCGTCGTAGTTGGTCGGCATGGTGGCGTCCCGGGTGGTGTTACCACCACGATAGACGCGCGCCCCCAGAACGAGAAACGGAAAAGGCGAGCCACGGATGGGCACGGATGAAACACGGATCAAAAAACCAACGGAAGACGGAACCAGCCGCGCGATCAAGGACAGATCGGACACGATAAAGACCGAAGACCGGGTTTGAAATCACTCTTCTGGTTGGATCGTGTCTGATCGGTCTCTGATCGTGCGGCTTGATTTGTCCGTGTTTCATCCGTGCCCATCCGTGGCTCGCCTGTGCTTCGCGTCAAGCGCCCTCGGCGGTGGCGGGGTACTGGTTGCCGTCGGGCGGGAGGGTGAACACCAGCGCCGGGAAGTGCTCGACGATGTAGTGCATGACGCGGCGGGCCGAGAGGGTGCCGACGGGGCGGCCGTCGGCGTCCACCACGGGGAGGTGCCGGTAGCCGCCGCGCTGCATCCGCTTGATGGCGGTGCGGACCGTGTCCCGCGGCCCGACGGTGACCGGGTCGGGGGTCATCACCGCCCGCATCGGCGTCTCGAGCGACCGGCCGGAGGCGAGGACGCGGGTGAGCAGGTCCCGCTCGGTGAACACGCCGGCGACGCGGCCGCGGTCGGTGACGAGCAGGCACCCCACCTTGCCCGAGCGCATCGCGACGACGGCCTCGCCCACCCGCGCGGCGGCATCGATCGCCAGCGGCGGGGTCGGGTCGAGTCGGGCGACCGAATCGGCTCGGAGGTTCCGCGACAGTTCCATCGGGTAGAGACCGAGCGCGGGCAGCGGGGCACCGGACGGGCTTCGGCCCGGTTTGGGGAGCCGGTTCATGTCGTGGGTGTTGTGGGTAAGGGCCTGGGTATTCTCGCAACGCGGGAAAGATGGGCAAGCCCGGGTGCCCGAAACGCAAAGTTGCGGCCGGGGCGGAAGTCCCGGGGCGGACCCGGTGGAGAGGAGCGGATTGCGGTGCGACCGGGCCGGTCGCTCGATTTTGGAGTTATCGCACGCCCCGTGTTCTAAAATCAACCTGAGTTGGCCGCGCCACAGGAGGAGTGTGCCCCGTGCCCTCGCCGGACCGGATTCTGACGCTCGTTCAGCAGGCCACCGCCCTCACCCGGGCCACCCCGGGCCGGGTCGGCCACGTCCTGCACCCGGACGCCCGCGACTGCACCGAGGCGCTCGTGGTCGGCGACCTGCACGGCCGCGTCGCCCACTTCCAGGTGGTCATCAAGACCGCCGACCTCGCCGCGAACCCGACCCGGCACGTCGTGTTCCAGGAGGTGATCCACGGCAAGTTCCGTTACCCCAAGGGGGGCGACAAGTCGCACCAGGTGGTCGACCTGTTCTCGGCGCTGAAGTGCCAGTTCCCCAAGCAGGTCCACTGCATCCCCGGCAACCACGAACTGGCCCAGTGGACCGGCCGGCCGGTGCTGAAGGGGAACGAGAACGTGAACGCGATCTTCGAGGAGGGGGTGACCGAGGCGTACGGCCCCGAGTGGGGGCCGAGGATCTACGCCGCGTACCTGGACCTGTTCCGCGCGCTCCCGGCGATCATCCGGTTCCCGAACCGCGTGGTGGTGTCGCACACGCTGCCGAACCTCAGGGCGCTCCCGACGTTCGACCTCGCCCGGCTCGAAGCGGACCGGTACGAGCCCGAGGACGTCCAGCCCGGCGGCGCGCTGCACAGCCTCCTGTGGGGCCGCGACACGGCCCGCGAGACGGTGAAGGCGTTCCTGGAGCGGCTCGACGGCGACCTGCTCGTGAGCGGCCACATCGCCTGCGAGCAGGGGTACAAGACCCCGCACGACTGCCAACTGATCCTCGACTGCGCCGAGAACCCGGGCGGGTTCGTGCTGTTCCCGACACGCCGCCGCATGACCATCGCCGACATGCTCCACTGCGTGCGGATCATCTAGCGCATCGGGTGCCGGGGGATCGAGTGGGACAGAGTGGGAGATGGGGGGACACGGAGAGGGGGAGTGAAGGCCCGGCACCGTCCTCGCCCTGTGTCTTTCTCTCCCCGTTCCGTGTCTCCCCATCTCCCACTCATCCATACCGCTCGTCCTCCGACCCCGACGCCTGACCCCAAATGCCCCCCCGCTACCACGCCACCCCGCCGGAAGTCGTCGCCGAGACCGTCCGCGAGACGGTCTTCATCGACGAGAACACGTTCTTCATCGAGCGGCCCACCGACTCGGACCGGTTGTTCGACCACCCGTGGGTGCGGTCGGCCTACGCCGCCGACGAGTACACGCCGTACTGGCCGACGCTGTGGCCCAGCGCCCGGATGCTGGCGAAGGTCGCGGTGCGCGAGCCCTGGGACGCGTACCCGCAACCGGTTCGCGTGCTGGAGGTCGGGTGCGGGCTCGGGCTGGCCGGCGTCGCGTGCCTGTCCCGTGGGCTCGACGTGACGTTCTCGGACGTGGACCGCACCGCCCTGACGTTCGCCGCCCGCAACGCGAAGCACAACGGCTTCGCGACCGGCTTCCGCACGATCCCGCTCGACTTCCGGTGCCCGCCGGACGACGTGAAGTACCCGGTGGTGATCGGCTCGGACCTGATGTACGAGGAGCGGCTCGTGGACCCGCTCGTCGGGCTGCTCGCCGCGGTGCTGGCCCCGGGCGGAGTGTGCCTCGTCACCGACCCGGACCGCCCCTCGGCCCGCTACTTCCGGTGGAAGCTCGAAGAAGCGGGTTACTCCGTGACGCCGGAGTTCATCCGCGCCGGCGAGCCCGGGGGCGAGCGCACCAAGGGCACGCTCTACCGAATCCGCCACCCGGGGTGAAACCGGCCCAGTGCCGGTAGATTTGCCCCCCGATACGAGGCACTGCGGCAGCGAGGCGGCCGCCGCCGCACACAAATCGGTTCACGATCCCCCGTCTCGCTCGCCACGCAGACCGGACAATCAAGCGCACCTGCTCAGCCGCGTGATGGAGCGACGCAGTCCTAGAAATCGAAGTGGCGGCAGGTCAGGTGCATTGCGGTGTTCGGCCTCGGCGACGCACCCCCAGGGGCCTACGCTTGGGCTGGCTGAGTGAATCGCTCGACCGTGACCCGAAGTTGCTCGCCCGTCGAGCGGAGCAGCGCCTCACGGGTCTTGTCCGGGTCGGGCGAAAGCGAAATCGGGCCGCGTAGCACGTCCGCGACCAGGTTGATCGTCGCCACCAGAATTGCAGGGAAGTCGTCCGCCTTGCCCGACAGACACTCCCTTACCCGCCTGTCAAGTAACTCCTTGAGTTCGACTGCGACGACGGTGGCAAACACACTCGGATCGGTCGAAGCTTGCCCAATCGCCAGTCGCACGAGCGCTTCGAGTTCGGCGAAGTACGCACTCGCGGGCCCCGCCAACGACCCGAGGGCTTTGGAGAGCCCGTCCTGACAGTGCCACAGGAGTTGTACGTCCCGCATGTCCAGTTTGCGGCCTTCGACGAGCTTGGCATACGCCATTGCCGCGAACGTCTCGAACGATCGGAGGTCCGTCTGATCGGACGGGAACTGCTGGGAATCGAAGGCGTCCCACCTTCGGAGGAGGTCAGGAAGGTTCAAGGCCACATCTCCTGAGCAATGGTGGGCGTCAGTCAGTCGCCCTTCTGCAGCCGAACTTGTAACTGGACAGATCGGCGCAAGTGGTCTGCTCGACACGCTCGAACACTCGCCAGGGTAAGCTGCAACCGATCGGTGGGCAAGGCGGTTCGCACAGTTGTAGGGGGACCATTCAGCTCCCGACTGCGGCCGAGTCCGTGAGCAGATGGCGAGAGTCACTCGAAGAACTGGCGGATCGGAGCGGCGAAGCCGGGGAGCACCTTGGGATGTCGGCAGTCGTGGCGGGCGGGGGACGTGAGTCCCCCGGTAAAATGAGAACTGGTTCAACCGGGGGACTCACGTCCCCCGCTCGCCAAAATCCACAGTCACACTCCGGCGTCACGGCAGCACGTTCACGTCGCAGTTCGGCAGCGCCTTCTTGAGCGCCTCGCCGCCGGCCTTGCCGATCTGCTTCTCGCTGACGGTGAGTGCGGTCAGCTTCTTCATCGCCGCGAGCGTCGGCACCGCCGTGTCGGTGATCTTCGTGCCGGCCACGTTCAGCCGGTCGAGCGCCTTGAGGGTCTTGAGTTCGGCCAGCCCCGCGTCGGTGACCGGGCACCCCTCCAGGCTCAGCGAGGTGAGCTGCGTGAGCTTCGCCAGCTCCTTCAGCCCGGCGTCGGTGACGCCCCCTTGCGGCAGCGCGAGCGACGTCAGCTTGGTCGCCTTCGCGAGCGCGGCCCAGCCCGCGAGGTCGCCCAGCTCGCACCCGCCGACGGTCAGGTACGACAGGCTCTTCACGGCGGCGAGCTTCGGCACCGTCTCGCCCTTGAGCTTCTTGTTCCCGGTGAGTGCCAGCGCTTCGAGCTTGGACAGCGCCGCAAGTTCCTTCACGCCGTCGTCGGTGAGTGCGCCGCCGCTCAGCGTCAACTCGGTGATCGTGCCGACGCCGGCGAGCGCCTTGGCCGTCGCGTCCGACACGAACGGCCCGGACAGGTCCGCGGCCTGAAGCTTCTTCACCTTGCCGAGTTCGGCGGACCCGTCGGGCGTCACCTTGGTCGCGTTCTTGATCTCGACGCGGGTGAGGGAGGGGAACTCCAGCAGGCTCTTGACGGCCGCGTCGGTGACCTTCGCGCCGGACAGGGTCACCCCGCCGACGACCTTGTTCTTCGTCTTCGCGACCCGCTCCAGCACGACCTTCCCGCCCGCGGCGGTGACGACCTTGATGGCGTCTTCCTCCGCCGCGACGACCAGACCGGCCGCGGCGGCGAAGCACAGGAGGGCAGCGAGGCAACGTGTGGGAGGGCGGCGCATGTGCGTGTCCCGGGGTGAGGGGAGCGGAACGGGAACCGGCAGCGAACGGGTGCCGGGGGCCGGCCAGAGTGGCCGCCCCGTCAGATTGAACACCTACCGGGAAGTGAAGGACGCACCGATCCGTTCGGCAAGGGACGATTCGCGGGAGGTCGTACCAGGTCAGGCGATCCATGGTAGGCGACTCGCTCCGCGAGTCGCACCCCGGCGCTGCCGAACTTACCAGTGTGCCGCGACACGCGGTCGGCGTCACTCGCGGAGCGAGTGACCTACTTTCGTCCGGTCGGCCCGAGCGTCGGCACGCTCGCGGCCCCCACCCGTGTCACTCCACGAAGATGAACTCCTTCGCGTTCGCGAGGACGTGTGCGAGGTCGGCCCAGGCCTTGGGCGCGTCGGGCTTGCCGTACTCCCTCTCCTGCTCGGCGAGGAACGCGGTCGCGGCGGCGAGTTCGGCGGCGGTCGGCGGGCGGCCGAACGCGGCCGCGTACATCGCCCCGACCCGCTGCTCGCGCGTGCGGTCCGGGGCCGCGAGGACGCGCTTCGCCCACAGCTCGGCCTGCTGCACGACGAACGGGTTGTTCATCATCACCAGCGCCTGCGCCGGCACGTTCGAGACGGTGCGGCGGCCGATCGCGGTGAACGGCGTCGGGTAGTCGAACGCCTGGAACATCGGGTTCAGGAAGTTCCGCCGCACCGAAAGGTAGACGCTCCGCCGCCCGTTCCCGTCGAGCGGCCCGGGCGCCGGCTTGCCGCGGCCGACCTGGTGCTCGGTGAGGTGCGGCAGCACGCCCGGCCCGCCCGCGGTGGCGTCGAGCCGGCCCGAGACGCTCAGGAGCGAATCGCGGATCGCCTCGGCCTCCAGCCGCCGCACGTTCTGGTGGTGCAGCAGCTTGTTCTGCGGGTCGGCGGTCACGGCCTTCGCGGCCTGCTCCGCCGTCGCCCGGCTGGACTGGCGGTACGCGGTCGAGAGCACCATGAGCCGGTGCATGCGCTTCAGGCTCCACGGCGCGCCGGGAGCGTTCGCGACGGGGCTCGGACTGACGAGTTCTCTCGCCAGCCAGTCGAGCAGCTCGGGGTGCGTCGGCGGCTGGCCCTGCTTGCCGAAGTCGTCGGGCGACCGCACGATCCCCTCGCCGAAGTGGTGCTTCCAGAGCCGGTTCACGAGAACACGCGCGACGAGCGGGTTGGCCGGGTCGGTGACGGCCCTCGCGAGTTCGAGCCGGCCGCTGCCGGGGCCGCCGAACGGCGCCTTCGCGAACGCTTCGAGGAACCCCCGCGGGGCGGGGACGCCCGGCGTCTTGTGGCTCCCGCGGATGAACACCCGCTCGTCGATGCCGGTGCCGTCGCGCATCGTCAGCGCCCGCTGCGCGCCGGGCACCGCGGCCTCCAGCTCCCGGACCTTCTCGACCAGCGGCTTCACCTCGGGCTTGGGCGCGGCCGGCAGGTCCGGGAGCGGCACCTTCGCGCCCGGCTCGGCCGGCGGCGGCGCGTCCGCGAACCACGCCTCGGAGACCGCCACGAACCCGGGGCCGTCGTCGAGCAGTTCGAGGTACGCCGTCTGCCCCTTCCACATCTTCAGGTCGAACGCGAGCCAGCGCAACTCGCCGCCGTGGTTCACGGCGTGCGCGAGGCCGCCGTAGATCGGGGCCTGGATCAGTTGCAGCCCGTTGAGGACGAGCCGGGCCTTCGCACCGGTCCCGGCGACGCGCACGGCCAGGAACGGCTTGTCGATGGTGAACGTCGGCGACCGCACCGCGCCGGCGAGCTTCAGCACCTCCTGCCCGCTGTGCGGGAACGGCGCCAGATCCGCGGCTTCGGGGCGGAACGCGAGCCCGGAGGCGTCCCACCGGGACCGCCACCCCTCGCCGAACGTCTCGAACGGCACCGCCTTCGTGCGCCAGCCGTCGGCCGGCACCCGCGGGGGCTTGCGGGCCTCGGTCGCGAGGAGCCCGTCGAGTTCGGCGCGGGCGGCCTTCAACTCGTCGAGGGCCCGGACCGCCGCGGCCGGGTCGGCCACGTCGCCGCGGTCCATGCGGGAGCTCGCGAGGACGCTGAACAGCGAGTAGTAGTCGCGGGTGGCGATCGGGTCGAACTTGTGGTCGTGGCACCGGGCGCACGCGATCGTCAGGCCCAGCACGGTCTTCCCGAACACGTCGATCTGGTTGTCGATGCGGTCGGCGTGCTCGGCCCGCGAATCGACCGGCGAGTGCTTCGACTCGCCGAGCCACCAGAACCCGGTGGCCAGCAGCGCCTCGTTCACGCCGTCCCGGCCGCGGCGCGGTTGCGGGAGCAGGTCGCCGGCGAGGTGCTCGGTCAGGAACTGGTCGTAGGGCAGGTCGGCGTTGAGCGCCCGCACGACGTAGTCGCGGTACCGCCACGCCTCGGGGATCTCGAAGTCGAACTCGTGCCCGCTCGTTTCGGCGTACCGCACGAGGTCGAGCCAGTGCCGGCCCCACCGCTCGCCGTAGTGCGGACTCGCGAGCAACTTCTCGACCACCTTCTCGAACGCGTCGGGTGCGGCGTCCTTCTCGAACGCCTCGGCCTCCTCGGGCGTCGGCGGCAGGCCGATCAGGTCGAAGTGGACGCGGCGGAGCAGGGTGCGCTTCTCGGCCGGCGGCGCGAACGCCAGCCCGGCCGCGTCCAGCTTCGCGAGCAGGAACCGGTCGATCGGGTTGCGGGTCGCGGAGTTCGGAACTCGGAGTTCGGGGACCGCGGGCCGCGTGACCGGTCGGAACGACCAGTGCGCCTTCGCGCGGGCCTGTACGTCGAACGCCTCGACCTTCGCCCCGGCCCCGCCGTCGTCGGGCCACGGCGCGCCGCCCTTCACCCACTCGGTGAGGGTCGCAATGTCGGCGTCGTCGAGCTTCCGCTTGGGCGGCATCTTGATGTCGTCGGCGTACCGCACGACCCGCACGAGCAGGCTCTTGTCGGGGTTCCCGGCGACCACGGCCGGCCCGGTGTCGCCGCCCTTGGCGAAGTTCGCCCTCGTGTCGAGCCGGAGCCCGCCCTTGTCCTTCTTGGGGCCGTGGCAGTCGACGCAGTGCGCCGCGAGGACCGGCCGCACCTTCTTCTCAAAGAACTCGTTGTTCACGGGCTCGTCGGCGCGGGCGGGGGCGGCGAACGCGGCGAGAACGAGGAGCGGGAACACAACGTCGCGCATGGTGAGAGGCTCGCGGGGGCGGGCGGCGAACAGGCGGGTGAAACTATCATGTTCGAGGGAACCGGCCGCTTCAAGGTGCAACCCGCCCGGTCGCGAAGAAACCGTCCCCGGCGGCCGGCGTCATTCTGGGGCCGCCGACCGATTCCCCAGAGTTCGCATTGGTTGCGGATCTCACCGGTCCGTTTGCGAAGAGTTGGGGGTCGTTTGCGAAGAGTTGGGGGTCGTTTGCGAAGAGTTGGGGGCGTTCGCGAAGAGTTGGGGGCGTTTGCGAAGACCCCTCCCCCGCCCCGCCGGAACCGACACCGCCCCCGCACTGAACCACCCCGACCGGACCGGAGAGCATGCCCAGCGACCGCGACCCGCCGACCGCCAGCGACCACGTGGTGACCGCACTGAGCCCGGTGCTGGTCATGCTCGTGGTCGGCAGCCTCGTGTTCTTCCTGGTCGAGGTGCTCTACGAGGGGCGGTACTCCGGCAGGCTCCTGTACACGCTGTTCTTCTTCGTGGCCGGCGCGGTCCTCGTCGCCCGCATCAGCATCGAGTCGGACGCCGGCCGCGCGTCGGTGTACGGCCTCGCGCTCGGCGGGGCGGTGTATGTCGCGCTGCTCACCTACGTCGAGTACCCGAGCGGGTGGCTGCGGTCGTACGGCTGGCTGGTCAACCTCGGTCTCATACTCCTGACGTGGTGGAGCGCCCACAAGCTGACGTGGGACTGCACCCACATCGACGAGAAGCAGAAGGGGGCCGGCCGCGGGCTGCTTTCGGCCGCGGGGCTGGAAGCCGGTTCCGGGGCGAGCCCCGGGCGTGAAGCGGCACCACCCGCGAAAGCCAAGAAGAAGAAGCGCACGCCGCACGACTCGCGGGTGTGGGACTGGATCGCCCGGTACCAGAAGCACCGCGAGGCGCGGCGGGCCGCGCCGCACACGCCGGGCGTGTGGGTGGTGTACTTCGCGCTCGCGTCGCTGCCGCTGTTCGCCCTCGGCCAGTCGCTGATCGCGCCCGACGACGCGGCCCGCCGCCGCGCCACGTTCCTCCAGATGGTCGTGTACGTCGGCAGTGCCCTCGGCTTGCTCGTCACCACCAGCTTGCTCGGGTTGCGGCGCTACCTGCGGCAGCGGAAGGCGAAGATCCCGATGGCCCTTTCGGGCGGCTGGCTCGCGCTCGGCGGGGTGCTCATCGCGGCGTTCCTGACCGTCGGCGCGTTCCTCCCGCGGCCGCACTCCGAGGTGCCGTGGTTCGGCATCGAGCGCGCCGGGAAGGCCGACCGCGACGCCTCGAAGTACGCCGTGCGCCGCGACGGGGCCGGCACGGGCGACGGGGCGGACGGCCGCGAGACGAAGGCCGGGGACGGCAAGGCATCGGGGAAGAACGGTCAACCCGGCGGCAACAAGGGCGAGTCCGGCGACGGCAAGGGCGACTCGGGCGGCGGCGGCGACGGCAAGGGCGGGAAGTCGGGCGAGAAGGCGAGCCCCGGGCGTCAGCCCGGGGAGTCCAGCAGAGGCGGCGAGAAGGCGAGCCCCGGGCGGAAGTCCGAGGGTGGCGACACCGGCGACGCGAACGACTCCCGGGATGCGAACGCCGACGCGACCGGCGACACGCCCCCGCCCGCGACACAACTCGCCGCGCTCCGCGAGCAACTCGGCGAGGCGCTCAAGAAGTTCGTGTTCGTGGTCGTCGCGCTGCTCGTGATCGCCGGCGTGATCCTCGGCGTGCTCCGCTACCTCGCGCCATTCACGAACTGGGCCGCTCGACTGCTCGACGCGCTCCGCGACTGGTGGGCCGGGCTGTTCGGGAAGCCGAAGCCGAAGCGGCGAGCGCTCGCGTCCGAGGTCGCCGCGCCCGTGCGGCCGCCGCCGTTCGCGGAGTTCGCCGACCCGTTCGCCGACGGCACCGCCCGCCGCGACCCGGCCGAACTTGTCGCGTACTCGTTCCTCGCCCTCGAGTCGTGGGCGTTCGACCGCGACGCCGCACGCGCCGGGGGCGAGACGCCGCTGGAGTTCGTCAACCGGCTCGCGGAAGCGTTCCCCGACTTGTGGGAGGCGCTCACGCCGTTCGGGGAGGTGTACCTGCGGGTGAGCTACTCGCGGGGGGAGGTGCCCCGCGAGACGCTCGGCGTGCTCCGGGCGCTGTGGAGCGGCCTGGCGCACGCCGCCGCGGCCGCCTGACCCCCGCACCCGCGGTCGCGCCCCCTCGCGGCGCAACGGGTTCGTCCGCGGGCACCTCCGAACGCGGGCCGTGACTGGCGGGCCGGACACGTTTCCGATACTTCAACTCTACATAGTGGTCCCGTCGCCCCCACGGTCCCCGAGTTCCCACATGAGCCAACCCGAAGCCCCGGCCAAGTTCCTCCCGTTCGGCGTGGAGGCGGCTCCCTCCGCCACGGTCGAGCCCGACAAGCCGTGGTTCGGCCCGCAGGACCTGTACCTGTTCAACGAGGGGAGCCACCTCCGGCTGTACGACAAGTTCGGGGCGCACCCGACCACCAGCGGCGGGGTCTCGGGCTACCACTTCGCGGTGTGGGCACCGAACGCGGACTACGTCGCGGTCATCGGCGACTTCAACGGGTGGGACAAGGGCAAGAACCCGCTCCGGGCGGTCGGCACCAGCGGCGTGTGGGCCGGGTTCATCCCCGGGGCCAAGGCCGGGCTGTGCTACAAGTACCACGTCGCCGCCCCCGGCGGGTTCACCGCCGAGAAGACCGACCCGTTCGCGTTCACCTGCGAGATCCCGCCTAAGGCCGCCGCGGTCACGTGGGACATGAGCTACACGTGGAACGACGGCGAGTGGATGAAGACCCGCAAGGAGAAGTCCACCCACGACAAGCCGATCAGCATCTACGAGGTCCACCTCGGGTCGTGGATGCGGCAGGCCGACCCGCCGTACCACTCGCTGAACTACCGCGAGGTCGGCCCGAAGCTCGCCGCGTACTGCAAAGACATGGGGTTCACCCACGTCGAGTTGCTGCCGATCACCGAGCACCCGTTCTTCGCCTCGTGGGGCTACCAGACGACCGGGTACTTCGCGGCGACGAGCCGGTACGGCACGCCCCAGGACCTGATGTACCTCGTGGACGTGCTGCACCAGGCCGGGGTCGGTGTGATCCTCGACTGGGTGCCCAGCCACTTCGCCACCGACGCCTGGGCGCTGTCGAACTTCGACGGCACCCACCTGTTCGAGCACTCGGACAGCCGCCAGGGGTTCCACCCGGACTGGGGCAGCTTCGTCTTCAACTACAGCCGGCACGAGGTCCGCAGCTTCCTGCTGTCGAGCGCGCTGTTCTGGCTCGAGAAGTACCACATCGACGGCATCCGCGTCGACGCGGTCGCGTCCATGCTGTACCTGGACTACTCCCGCAAGGACGGCGAGTGGGTGCCGAACCAGTACGGCGGCAAGGAGAACATCGACGCGATCTCGTTCCTGCGGCGGTTCAACGAGGAGGTGTACCGGCACTTCCCTGACGTGCAGACCTACGCCGAGGAGTCCACCGCGTGGGCGATGGTGTCCCGGCCCACGTACGTCGGCGGGCTCGGGTTCGGGTACAAGTGGGACATGGGGTGGATGCACGACACCCTGCGGTACTGCCAGTACGACCCGGTCCACCGCAAGTACCACCAGAACGACCTCACGTTCCGGATGCTGTACGCCTACAACGAGAACTTCGTGCTCCCGCTGTCGCACGACGAGGTCGTCCACGGCAAGGGGCCGCTGTGGGACAAGATGGCCGGGGACGAGTGGCAGAAGTTCGCCGGCCTGCGGATGCTGTTCGCGTACCAGTGGGCGATGACCGGCAAGAAACTGCTGTTCATGGGGTGCGAGATCGCGCAGCGCCAGGAGTGGCGGCACGACTCCAGCCTGGACTGGCACCTGCTCAAGCACGGCCCGCACAAGGGGGTGCAGTCGCTGGTCCGCGACCTGAACAAGTTCTACGCGAGCGAGCCGGCGATGCACCAGCTCGACAACCAGCCCGGCGGCATGGAGTGGGTGGACTGCCTCGACGCAGCCAACAGCGTGCTCAGCTTCATGCGCAAGGGCAAGGGCGAGGACGTGGTGCTGGTGGTGTTCAACATGACCCCGGTGCCGCGGCCCGGGTACCGCGTCGGCGTCCCCGGCCCGGGGTTCTGGACCGAGGTGCTGAACACCGACGCCGCGACCTACGGCGGGAGCAACGTCGGCAACGGCGGCGGCGCCTACGCCGAGTTCGTGCCGTTCCACAACCAGAAGTACTCGGTCCTGCTCAACCTGCCGCCGCTCGGCGCGGTGTTCTTCCGCGGCCGGGTGTGACCGGGTGTTACGAGACCCGCCTGGCGATGGTCAAGCGGTTCTCATTGATTCCGGGCGAGAGGCACACCCCTCGTCCGGAACCATTATGAAGTCCGGAATCAACCACACAAGGCCGTAAGAAACTATATCAGATTGTTGGATGCTCTCGCCGAACAACGGGTTGTGGCGATTTGATGTGCCAGCAGAGGGCATCCGTGATGGCGGAGAAACTCACCAAGTCCCAATTCCAGTTCGAACACCGCGCGACGCTCGGCACCGACGGGGCAACTCTTCTCTCCTACCACCCGGACGATTGTTCCGACCGCACTCGCTCACCGGCCCCTGACCAGCCACCGGGCGAACCCGAGGAGGGCGCCGGCGGCCCCGCCGACGAACACCCCCGGGAGGACGAACAGGATCGGCATGACGAAGAGCGCGACGTCGTCGTTGGTGCCGAGGCCGAAGATGAACCCCGCGCCCGCACCCATAAGTGCTCCGAAGAGCATCCCGCGGCCCAGGTACCGGCTGAAGTACGCCGGGTTCGGGTCGCGGGCGTTGCACCCCGGGCACCGCTTCGTGTTGGGTTCGACCGGCGCGTGCCCGCACCGCCGGCATGCGCCGGCGTCGGGCTTCGGCGGGCCGGCCGCCGAGCGGGCCAGGCCGCTCAGGAACTGGATGCCGCCGAAGACGATCGCGCCCCACGCCAGGAGGTACGTGCCTTCCCCGCGGGCGGCCGCGGCGAGGTACGTCGCCCCGGTGACGACGAGGCCGCCGACCATCCAGAGCGCGCCGTGAACGACGTCCTTGTCGGCCTGAGCCTTGGCGGCCCGCTCTTCGGGCAACGGGCCGCGGGGGGCGACCGCGAGCGGGGCGGCGCACTTCGGGCACGCCGCCGCCCCGGCGGCCGAGAGCCCCAGGTACGCCTTGCACGCCGGGCAGACGATGCTACTCAAGCCGCGACCCCTTCGGGCGAAACCGCAGTGCTGGTTGCGCGGCGTGCGCCGCACGGTGGGAGTCGAGTTTATAGGACGCTGCGGGCGCGAGCGAAGGGTAGTCGGTTGGTTTTGACGACGTTACAGTCGTGAAAATGTGATCCGGATCTGCTGCTCGTCCTCAAGGCGACCGTTCGGCCCGTGCCTGGAAAATGCTCGCCTCGAAGCGGTAAACGTCCGGATCGACCGCGATCGGCCCGCTTTCGCCCAGGCGGCGGCGATAGTGCTCCCCGAATCGGCGGATCAAATCGACCCATTCACCGAGCCGCGGCGGACGCACGCGGCCGTCCGGCTCGCGGTGCCCGTGAAACACCAGACTACTAAGGTCGTCAATGGGGTAGGAGAGGTCGAGCGGCATGAACCGCCCCCCGCCGATCTGATCCTCGATCGTGCCGAGAATTACGGACATCCGCAGGCAGATCGTGCGGAGGTCTGAAGAACGGAGCCGCGCCAGGTCCAGACCGGGCAGCACGACTGCCCCGTCGCACGCGAGCGGCCGCGCGAGCCACTGCACCGCCGCGACTTCTTCGGCGCTCAATTCGCGGGGCGCGAGCGGGCTCACACCTTCACGACCCGGGTGTGTTCGTCGAGCGTGATGCTGCTCAGCTCGCCGTTGGGCTTGGTGAAGCGGACGACGGGCACGACGAGGTCGTCCTCCTTGACCCGCTCGGTGGTGACGCCGGTCTCCAGGTACGCGATGCCGCGGAACTCGCCCTCGGCGGTCGCGTCCCACTTCTTCGCGCCGACCCGCACCTGCTGCGTGACGCGGATCTTGTCGCCGGGCCTGAGCCCGCGGATGACGTCGACCTGCGCCGGGTCGAGCCGGCGCGTCGGGAGCACGATCTTCGTCGGGTCGGCGCTCACGTTCCCTCCTCCGCAACGCTCGTCTTCGCCTCGCCGCGGACCATCGCGATCCGCCCGGTGCGGGCCAGTTCGAGGATGCCGTAGGGGCGCATCAGCTCGATGAACGCCTCGACCTTCCCCTCGGTGCCGCTGATCTCGATCATCACGTTCTTGTGCTGGATGTCGACGACGCGGCCGCGGAAGCTCTCGGTGAGCTGGAAGATCTCGGGCCGCTGCGACCCGGTCGCGGTGACCTTGATGAGCATCAGGTCGCGCTCGACGAAGTTCTCCGAGCTGATGTCGTCGACGCGGACCACGGTGACGATCTTGTCGAGTTGCTTGCGGACCTGGTCGAGGACGTTGTCGTCGCCGTGTACCACGAAGGTCATCCGGGAGAGGTCGTGGTGCTCGGTCTCGCCGACGGCGAGGCTGTCGATGTTGAACCCGCGGCTCGCGAGCATGTTCGAGACGTGCGCGAGGACGCCCGGGCGGTTCTGCACCAGAGCGGAGAGCAAGTGCCGCATCGGAACGGTGACCCACAGTGAGAGAACGGGACCGCCGTTAGCATAGAGCCCCCCGGGGGTAACGGCGAGCGCCGTTCGGGTGCCGGATGAACCCTGCCGCGGCGGTCGGGTGCACGACACACCTGCCGCGGAGGCCCGAATGATGTTCGCGACCCAACCCCGCCCGCTCGCGCGGTTCGCCGAATACCCCTCGCCCGGGTCCGGGGTTGGACGTGCTGGTGGCCCACGCTCCGGAGCGGTGTAGGTTCCGCAACCCGCTCACGTTTCTCCGCTTGCGGTGTTGTCTCCCGTGCGGTCTCGCTGTGACCAACCGGAGGCGACGTCATGTTTACCGTTGTTTCGCTCCTCACGTTCCTCGCCCCTGAACTCGACCTCGGTGCCCTCCAGAAACCGGCCGCACTGCCGGACCGCTGGCAACTGAAGTTGCTCCCGGACAAACTCCCCGAGTTGCCGGCCCCACTCGAGGGCGAGTGGCACGACCGGACGTTCGTCTTCGGCGGCTTTGGCTGCGGGATGCGGCCGAGCGGGCTCGGGGACACGCGGATCTGGTTCCGCCCGGGGTTCGGTGCCAACCTGCCCGGCCACGCGACGGTCGAGCGCTGGGAGCCGCTGTTCCATGGCCACCATGTGACGAAGTACCAAGCCCGTACCGCCGTACACGGCCCGCTCATCGAGTTCGCGGGCGAACTGTACACGGCACGGGTGACGACACGCAAAGAACCCGGTGGGGCGAGGCGTGAGTTGTTGCTGGGGAGCACCCTGGAGCTTCCGGGACTGGTGTGGTACCGGGCCGGTACGTCCAACGGCGGTAACTGCGTTGAAGAGTGGCGGGCCGAGTTTCGTGAAGACCCTCGCACCAACGATGAGGGCGTGGTGACGATTCGCACTCACTGGCGGTTCTGGAGTGACGTCGAGGGCATGCCACTGGTTGTGAAGGCAGCGTACAAGAAACCGTTCGTCTCCTGGTTCACGAACTCACCGAGACCGGCAGACACGCGCCTCCTGCAACTCGCCCTGACTCCGATCGGGAAGTGGCGGGTGGAGGATCTTCCTCGGCTGACCCTGGAAGGCCGTGAACTTCGCTTCGACTTCGACCACCGCGAGAGAAGGGACCAGTTGGTCCAACTCCGGTTGATTGCCGGTCCTCCCCCGACATCCCCGCTGGACGTCGAGCGAGATCCCCTTTCACTCGTGCAGCCGCCCAAGAAGCGATAGCAAGGGTCGGGTGGGGCCGCGCTATTGTGACGTGGGAGCTCACCCCGCCCACCGTAGTGCGCCGCTCCCCTGCTCCCGCGGGCGGGGGTCCGTATCCTGACCGGAGCCTTGCCCAGGTTCCCGGGACGCCCCAGATGCACACGTTTGCCACCGGCCGCGGCCGCCCCCTGCCCCTCGGGGTGACCGCCGGACCCGACGGCCACAACTTCGCCCTCCTGTGCCGGCACGGCACCAAGGTCACCCTGGTCATCCTCCCCGAGGACGGCGGCAACAAGCCCCTCGCCGAGGTCCCCCTCGACCCGAAGAAGCACCGCACCGGCGACCACTGGCACGTCCGCGTCGCCGGGCTGCCCGAGACGTTCTGCTACGGGTGGCGGGTCGACGGCCCCCGCGGCCCCCGGAACCGGTTCGACCCGACCCGCCTGCTCCTCGACCCGTCGGCCACGGCGCTGTCCGGCGGCGCGGTCTGGGCCGGCACCTGCGAGACCGACCCGCAGCGGACCAGCCGCCGGAGCCTGTACCACCGCGGCGCGCGGTTCGACTGGGAGGACGACGAGCCGCCGCTCACCCCCCTCGAAGACAGCGTCATCTACGAGGTCCACGTCCGCGGGTTCACGTGCCACCCGTCGAGCGGGGTCGCGCACCCGGGCACGTTCGCCGGGCTGATCGAGAAGATCCCCTACCTGAAGTGGCTCGGGGTCACCGCCGTCGAGCTGATGCCGGTGTTCGAGTTCGACGAGTGCGACTGCCCGTTCGTCAACCCGGACACGGGCGAGAAGCTGGTGAACTTCTGGGGGTACAACACGATCGCGTTCGCGGCGGTGAAGTCCGGGTTCGCGGCGGCCGGCACGCGGCACGACCAGAACCACGAGTTCCGCGACATGGTCAAGGCGCTGCACGCGGCCGGGATCGAGGTGATCCTCGACGTGGTGTTCAACCACACCGGCGAGGGCGACGACCGGGGCCGCACGTTCTCGTTCCGCGGGCTCGACAACGAGCTGTACTACCTGCTCGACGGGGCCGGGAAGTACACCAACTACACCGGGTGCGGGAACACGGTGAACTGCAACCACCCGGTGGTCCGCGACCTCATCATGACGTGCCTGCGGTACTGGGTCGGGGACATGCACGTGGACGGGTTCCGGTTCGACCTCGCGAGCATCCTCGGGCGGGACCGCAAGGGGAACGTGATGGTCGAGCCCCCGGTGATCGAGAGCATCACCGAGGACGGGGTCCTGGCCGACACGAAGCTGATCGCCGAGCCGTGGGACGCGGCCGGGCTGTACCAGGTCGGCGGGTTCCCGTTCGGCCGCCGGTGGAGCGAGTGGAACGGGAAGTACCGGGACGACGTGCGGCGGTTCTGGAAGGGGGACAACGGCCTGGTCGGGGCGCTCGCGTCGCGGATCGGCGGCAGCTCGGACCTGTACCAGTACAGCGGCCGGCTCCCGCGGCACTCGGTGAACTTCGTCACGTGCCACGACGGGTTCACCCTCCACGACCTCGTGAGCTACAACGAGAAGCACAACCACGCCAACGGCGAGCACAACAACGACGGGTCGAACGACAACCACTCGTGGAACTGCGGGGCCGAGGGGCCGACGAAGGACGCCGCGGTGCTGGCCCTGCGGCACCGGCAGGCCAAGAACCAGATGGCGACCCTGATGCTGAGCCAGGGGGTGCCGATGCTCCTGGCCGGGGACGAGTTCCTGCGGACCCAGAAGGGGAACAACAACGCCTGGTGCCAGGACAGTGAGATCTCGTGGGTCGACTGGACGCTGGCGGAGGAGAACGAGGGGTTCCTGCGGTTCGTCCGAGAGGTGATCTGGCTCCGCCGCCGGCACCCGGTGCTCCGCCGCCGCCGGTTCTTCGCGGGCGAGTTCAAGCCCGCCGAGGTGGTCCCCGTGGGCCGGCCGGTCCACGAGGCGGGGGCCGCGGTCGGGCCGTTCCCGGCGACCGGCCCGGTGCGGCCGGCCGAGGCCGGGCTCCCGCAGGACCCGGCCTCGCGGACCCCGGTGGGCCCGGTCCCGACCGGGTCGAACGTGCCGCCCCCACCGGGGCTGGCCGACATCCACTGGCACGGGGTCGAGCCGTTCCGCCCGGACTTCAACAACGGGTCGCGGTCGCTGGCGTTCAGCCTCGACGGGCGGTTCACGAGCCGGGAGCACGACCCGGACTACAGCATCGACGCCGACTTCTACGTGGCGATGAACGCCTGGAGCGAGCCGCTGGAGTTCCGCGTCCCGCCGGCCCCGACGCGGCGGCCGTGGCGGCGGCTCATCGACACGAGCCTCCCGAGCCCCGACGACATCGTCGCCGAGGGCGAGGGGCCGGTGGTCGCGGCGGGCGACGTCTACACTGTCGCGCCGTTCTCGACGCTGGTGCTCATCACCGCCGTGGCGAAGTGAAGGGGGCACGCCGGGGGCAGGCCGGTCGAAATCGTTGGCCTCACGCGGGCCGCCACAGAGGGCGGCCCCTACCGGAGAGTTGGTCTTCGGTTTGTAGGGGCCGCCCTCCGTGGCGGCCCGCCAACCACCTTCGCCACATCCCAGTGGAATTCTGACCGGGAACGGGCTGTTACTTCCGCAGCTTCGGGTGCTTGAACGGGAGCCAGTGGCCGTTGTCCTTGCTGCTGGCGACGCACTGCGTGATGAACAACATCCCCTCGACGCCGTCGTAGATGTTCGGGTACACGGTGTTGACCGTCTCGAACTTCTCACCCGCGGCCCGCTTCGCCATCGCGTCGAAGGCAGCAGTGTAGACGTTCGCGAACGCCTCGAGGTAGCCCTCGGGGTGCCCCGCCGGGATGCGAGTGGCCGCACCGGCCGCGCCGCCGAGCCCGCCGCCGCCCCGGGTGTAGATGCGGTGCGGCTCGCCGTTCTTCCGCACGATCATCTGGTTCGGGTTCTCCTGGTGCCACTCCAGCGACGCCTTGGTGCCGTCCACTTCGATGATGACGTCGTTCTCGCGCCCGTGGGTGATCTGGCTCGCGGTCACGGTGCCGAGCGCGCCGTTCTCGAACCGGATGAGGGCGGTGCCGTAGTCGTCGAGAGCGCGGCCCGGCTCGAACGTGGCGAGCACGCACGAGATGTCCTTCGGGAGCAGCCCGGTGATGTACCGGCCCAGGTTGTAGGCGTGTGTGCCGATGTCGCCGAAGCACCCGGCGATGCCCGACTGCTTCGGGTCGGTCCGCCACTTGGCCTGCTTCTGGTCGCTGCTCTCGAGCCGGGTCCGGAGCCACCCCTGGATGTACCGGGCGCGGATCGCGTTGATCTCGCCGAGTTCGCCGTTGAGCACCATCTCGCGGGCCTGGCGGACGAGCGGGTGCCCGGTGTAGTTGTGCGACACGGCGAACACGACCCCCGACTTCTCGACGACCTTGAGCAGCTCCTCGGCCTGGGCGAGGTCGAACGTCATCGGCTTGTCGCAGATCACGTTGTACCCGGCCTCGACGAACGTCTTGGCGATCTCGAAGTGGGTGTGGTTCGGGGTGGCGACGCTGACGAAGTCGACGCCGTCGGGCCGCTTCTTCTCGGCCTCGGCCATCTCCTTGTACGAGGAGTACGCGCGGTCGGCGGGGATGTCGTAGTCCGGGGCGCTGGCCTTGGCCTTGGCGGGGTCGCTCGACAGCGCCCCGGCGACGAGCGCCGCCCGGTTGTCCATGACCGCCGCCGTGGCGTGGACCCGGCCGATGAACGCGCCCTGGCCGCCGCCGATGAGGCCCATGCGGAGCTTGCGGTTGAGTGATCCGTTGGTCGGCACTGGTGAACTCCCTGCGGGAAAGGAACGGGAAGCGTGCCGAGATTGTAAGGCGAAGGGAGATGAGAGGCGAGCAGGCGCAGATTTGGAGCCGCGGATGCGGCGGCGGAAGGTAGCCAGGGGTGCGGTGCCGGCTCTGCGGCACAAACCCCTGGTCCGCGGCCCATGCTCCCGGACCAGGGGTTTGCTCGCTTCGCTCGCCACACCCCTGGCTACCTTCCGCCGTCCCTCCGGGACTCATGACGGCGAACCCTTCGCCTTCGCCAGTTCCTCGCGGAGTTTGGCGATCTCTGCCTCGGCCGCGAGCCGGGCCTGCCGCTCGGTATCCCGTTCGAGTTTCACGGCCGCGAGTTGGTCGCGGGTCGCGGAGAGTTGATGGACCAGGTCGGCGGGGAGCGCGACCAACTCGCGCCGGAACCAGAACCGCACCCACCCCCCGAGCAGCCCGGCTTCCAGTTCGAGTTCCGGGACCGGATGGCGGCCGTCCGGATTGGGCGGCACGGCCGAGTACCCCTTCTCGCTGAGCCGGAACAGCGTCATCTCTTCGTTGTCGGGGTAGAAGAGAAGGTAGTAGGGAACTTTCAGATCCTCTTCGTACTTCTCGAAGTTCTCATCGTAGTCCTTGCGTTCGCTCTGTTTGGAAACGTACTCCAGGACCAGTACGGGACTCGCGGGCTGCGTGTGCAGGTTGTAGCTCGTCAGCGATTCGATCGCTTCCGAATGGACCACGACGAAGTTGTCCGGGACCACCTGTCCGAGGCGCTTCCGCTTTCCCCGGGGGTACTGGACGAGGAGTTCGTTGAAGCACTGAACGTCGGGACGCATTGCGCGGATGACGTCGAAGCTCTCGAGGGTGATCTTTCGCTGCGTCGCCTGGGGCATCGCTTCCATGATGTGCTCCGGGCGCAAGGACCGCAGGTATCGGTCGGCCTCGGCGTCGAGGTACTCCTCGAGTTGCGGGTCGATCGGGCGGCTCGGCTCCATCGTGCGGCCTCTCGGGTCGGGTGGTTGGCGGCCCGCATTCTACCCGCCGGCACGCCGCCGGCGGAAGCCCGGCGCGGCACAGCTTACCCAGGCAGAACCCCTTCGCGGACCGGACGCCGTTCCCCCTGCGCCGCGCACGGAACAGTCGGGGCAGGGGCTTTTGTAATTTTGACTCAAGCTCGGTACCGCCACTGCGTTTCCTGACTGAGAATACAGTGTCGGAACTGGGACCGGGCGAGTCGTACCGATCCTTCGGCCGCCCCCCGAGACCGCGAGGTCGAACATGAGCCAGCACCCCATGGACGCGCCGCAGACCCGCCGCACACGGTTTCCGTTTGCGGTCCCCCTTGCCCTCGCGGCGGCCGCCGGCGTCGGCCTCGCCGTCCGGTTCGCCCCGGCCGCGGCCGGGGTGTTCGCCGGCCCCGAGCCGCTGCCGGTCCCGGCGTCGGCCCCCGCGGGCGCGGCCGACGCCCCCCGCCTCGCCGAGGTGGCACTCGCCCGCACCGCCCTCGCGGCCATCGATGCCGACCGCGACCTGAAGGGCGTGAACGTCGTCGTCAGCATCGTGAACCGGGTCGCGGTGGTGGGCGGGGCGGTCAGCGGGCCGCGGCAGGCGAAGCGGGTCGAGGACGTGCTCCGCTCGGTGCCCGGGATCGCCGACGTGCGGAACAACTGCTTCGTGTCGGCCGGCCCCGACCCGCTCCACGGGCCGCTCGCCGACAAGCTCGTGTCGCAGCTCCCGCAGCGGCCCACGCTGTTCGACCTCCCGGGGGTGCTGACCGGCACCGTCGCCCCGACCGTGCCGAACACGCTGATGGCGGCGGCCGACCCGGCGAACCCGGTGGTGGTCCGCAAGCCGTCGATGGAGGCGAACGTGCTGGGCGAGCCGGTCCGCCCGGCGGCCGGCCCGTCGGCCCCGCCCGCCCCGGCCCCGGGGACGCTCACGGCGAACCGCGGCGACCTGGGCGCGCTCATCGACGGCGTGCGGAGGACCGAGGCCCGGTTCGCCGGCCTGCGGGTCGAGGTCCGCGACGGGGTGCTGGTGATCGTGGGGGCCGCCCCGCACGCGGCCGACGCCTGGGACTTCGCCGAGAAGCTCCAGAAGGTGCCCGGGGTGACGCGGGTGGCGGTGGGGGCCGTCGCCGGGAAGTGACGCGGTGCCGACAACACGACGACCACGCGGAACCCGGCGGCAGCGCCGGGTTCTTGCGTTTGACGATCTTCGCGCAGCCGGTTCCCTCCGGGCCGCCGAACCGTTACGATGCGGTAATCCCGCCTGGTTCATCCCCTCCGGAATCCTCCATGCGTCGTTCGTACCTCCTCGCCCCCCTCGCCGGCGCGCTCGTCGCCGCGGTCGTCCTCGCACCCGGTGGGGCGCACCCCCGGCTCGCAGCGGCCGCCGAGTACCCGGTCCCCGAGCCGCTCAAGCAGAAGCCGCCGAGCGCGTTCGAGTGCCGGTTCACGGACACCCCCGTCACGATCGACGGCATCGACAACGAGGCCGCGTGGACGCGGGCCGAGGCGATCGACGCCTTCCACCTCCCGTGGCTCGGCGACAAGGCCCGCACAGCCCGCACGAGGACCGTCGCGAAGTTGCTCTGGGACCGCGAGTACCTGTACTTCTTCGCCGACATGGAGGACGGCGACCTGTTCGCCGACGTCAAGGACCACGACGGCGACCTGTGGAAGAACGACGTGTTCGAGCTGTTCCTCCGGCCCGACGCCGACAGGACCGGGTACTACGAGTTCCAGGTCAGCGCCGCCGGCACCAAGTTCGACGCCTTCTACCCGAAGTACCACCTCGACACCATCGGCCCGGACAGCAAGAAGGGCACGTTCCACATCGACGCCAAGGTCAAGCTCCGCGGCACGCTGAACGCGCGCGACGACGCCGACGAGGGCTGGAGCGTCGAGGGCCGCATCCCGTGGACCGACTTCTCCCGCACCGGCGGCCGGCCGGCCGTGGGTGAGGCGTGGAAACTCAACGCGTGCCGGTTCGACTACCACAAGGGCTGGAAGGAGGAGGAGTATTCCTGCGTCGCGCCGATCGCGAAGCGGAAGATCCCGCCGTTCTTCCACCAGACCGAGGACTACGCGACCGTCACGTTCGCCGGGGCCGACCCGAAGAGCTACGGGATCGACAGGCGCGAGCCGCTCACGACCAGCACCGTCGTAGGGTTCCCGGACCCGCCCCCGCCGTTCAAGGCCGAGCGCGTGATGGCCGACTACCGGCCCGAGTTCCCGATCCAGGTCGCACGCATCCCCGGCACCACCGAGGCGCTGCTCATCACGCAGCCGCGGAGCTACGGCCCCACGGCCGTCTCGCTGTTCCCGCTGAAGCCCGGTGCGAAGGACGCCGACGCGGTCAAGCTGTTCGACACGCCGGGCGAGGGGACCGCCTACGATGTCGCGTTCCACCCGAAGTTCGCCGAGAACGGATACGTCTACTTCGGCTGGAACGGCAAGCCCGAGGACGCGAAAGAAGCCAAGGAAGAGAAGGACAAGCCGAAGAAGAGCAAACGCTGCTTCGTCACCCGGTACACGATGACCACGAAGCCGCCGTTCACGATCGACACCAAGACCGCGAAGACGATCATCGACTGGGAGTCGGACGGGCACAACGGGTGCGCGATCTGCTTCGACACCGACGGGTTCCTGTACGTCACCAGCGGCGACGGCACGTCGGACTCCGACACGAACGTGACCGGCCAGCGCACCGACCTGCTCCTCGCGAAGATCCTCCGCATCGACGTGGACCACCCGGCCGACGGCAAGGCGTACGGCGTCCCGAAAGACAACCCGTACGTCGGCGACAAGCGGTTCGTGCCCGAGACGTGGGCGTACGGCACCCGCAACCCGTGGCGGATCACGTTCGACGCGAAGACCAAGCAGCTCTGGCTCGGCCAGAACGGGCAGGACCTGTGGGAGTACGCCCACCTCGTCCAGAAGGGCGACAACTACGGCTGGAGCGTGACCGAGGGCAGTCACCCGTTCTACCCCGAGCGGAAGCTCGGGCCGACGCCGGTGGTGAACCCGACGGTCGAGCACCACCACTCCGAGGCGCGGTCGCTCACTGGTGGGGTTGTGTACCACGGTAGCAAGCTCCCGGACCTCCAGGGCGCGTACATCTACGGCGACTACAGCACCGGGCACATCTGGGCCGTGAAGCACGACGGCAAGGCGATCCAGTGGCACAAGAAGGTCGCGATCACCACGCTGAAGATCACCGCGTTCGCGCTCGACGCCGACGGCGAACTGGTGATCTGCCACCACAGCGGCAAGGGCGACGGCGGGTTCTTCACGCTCGCCCCCAACACCGACAAGGCGGACACGAACTTCCCCAAGAAGCTCTCCGAGAGCGGGCTGTTCGACTCGGTGAAGGGGCACCAGGTGAAGCCGGGCGTGGTCCCGTACTCGGTGAACGCCTCGTTCTGGTCCGACGGGATGCACAAGGAGCGGTTCGTCGCGCTGCCACCGGGCGGTGGGATCGGCCTCACCGGGAACCGCGGCTGGAACTTCCCGGACAAGACCGTCCTCGTCAAGAGCTTCGCGCTCGACACCACCGAGGGCGACGCGGGCACCCGCACGTGGATCGAGACGCGGTTCATGACGAAGCAGGCCGGCGAGTGGTACGGGTACAGCTACCTGTGGAACGACGAGGGCACCGACGCCACGCTCATCGACGCCAAGGGGCTCGACAGGGAGTTCACGGTGAAGACCCCCGCGGGCGAGCGGAAGCAGGTGTGGCACTACCCGAGCCGGGCCGAGTGCATGGTGTGCCACAGCCGCGCGCAGAACTACGTCCTCGGGCTGTGCGAGCTGCAGATGAACAAGACGCACACCTACCCGAGCGGCCGCACCGACAACCAGATCCGCGAGTTCGAGCACCTCGGCATGTTCAAGACCGACTGGTACGCCGACGTGAAGGGCCGCGTCCCGGCGGACGCGCAACCGCTGCCCGACCAGCGCGCCCCGAAGCCGACGACGCTCCTGACCCGCGCGCCCACCGGCATGAAGGCGCTCGTCGACCCGTTCGACAAGTCGCAGGCGCTGGAGGCCCGCGCGAAGTCGTGGCTGCACGCGAACTGCTCGTCGTGCCACGTCGAGGCCGGCGGCGGCAACGCGCTCATGGAACTGGAGTTCAACACGGCGCTCGACAAGATGCGGGTGACCGACGTGAAGCCGGTCCACACCACCTTCGACATCAAGGACGCGAAGCTGCTGGTGCCGGGCGCGCCCGAGCGGAGCGTGCTGGTCCACCGGGCCGGGCTCCGCGGCCCGGGGCAGATGCCGCCGATGTCGTCGAACCGCGTGGACGAGGCCGGCGCGGCGCTGCTCCGCGAGTGGGTCACGTCGATGGCGAAGTGAGTCCGCCGGCCGCCCCCTTGCGGGGCGGCCGCTCGTGCGTCAGTATGAAGGTGGCCCCGCTCCCCGCCGGTCGCCCCGAGACCCCCCACCATGACCCGCCACCTCGTCCGGAACATTGTCACGCTCGGGCTCCTCGCGTTCGCCGCCGCGCCGGCCCTCGCCGCCGAGCGCCCGAACCCGCAGGCCGAGGACAAGGCCCGCACCCTGGTCGAGCGGAACCAGCGGGTGATCGCCGCGTTCGCGCACCCGACCGCCTCGTACCGCGACCTGGCGCACGTCGACACCGAGAAGCTCCCCGGCGGGTTCCGGGTGACGTACCAGTTGAACTACAAGGCGTTCCGCGGGTGCGGGTGCTCGTTCTACTCGCGGCTCGCGTTCGAGTTCGACGACGCAGGGGTGTTCCGCACCGTCGAGACGGCCGGCCGCAACTGCACCGTGGCCCCGTTCACCGCCAGCGACGCGGCCATCGGCGTCGTCCGGGCCGTCGTGCGGAACGAGCCCGACCTGCGCGACAACTACCAGATCCTGCGGATGTTCGAGACGTACGACGCCCGCGACATGATGAAGTTCGTGATGGCCCTCTCGCGGTGACTCCAGGAGGTTCTGGCGAGCCGGGAGCGTGAGCGACCG
>NZ_JBHYGG010000273.1:34223-41999 GCF_051859125.1 Gemmata sp. | reverse complement strand
CACTCGGGGGGCTCACGCCCCCCGCTCGCCAAGTGGTCGCGCCGCGAACAGATTCTGCCGTTGACCCGCGTTCCGGCGGTCGATATGGCCGCCGGGACCATGAAAACAACCTTCTTCCTCGTCCCCGCCGCGGGCCTCGTCGCGGCCGCGGTGACGCTGTACCACCACTCCGGGCGGTCCGGGGCGCGGGAGCTCCCACCGGTCCCGGCGGCCACGGTGCCGCTGACCCCGGACGCACCGCCGACGCTCGCCGTCGCGGACCTCGCGCTGCCGCCGGTGGTGACGGCCCCGAGCGTTCACATTCTGCCCGTCTCCGCGCCGCCGGCCCCAGTTAACCAGATCGCCGAGTCGGCCGCGGTGCTGCCCGCGATCCCGGCGGTTCCGGCCGCGCCGGCGACGCCGGTTGCCGCGCCGAACACGCTGCCCCGGAACCCCGGCGCGCTGCCGGCGATCCCGGCTGCTCCGGCGATGCTCCCGGCGATCCCCGCAGTCCAGCCCGTGGTGCCGGTCGCGCCCCCGGTCGCGAGGGTGTCGGCCCCGACCGTGGGTGCCCCGCTGCCGCCGCCCGGTGCGGTCAGCACGATCGGGAACCTCCCCGCACCCGCGGCCCCGGCCGCCGCGCCGGTTGTGGCGACTCCCGTTGCTCCCGTTGCGGTCACGCCCGCACCCGCGCCGCCGGCCCCGGCGGTGCCCGTGCCCCCGGTTCCGCAAACCGTGTCGGTGAAGTCGCCGGTGCCGGTGATCCCGCCGACGCCCGCGGTCCCGGTGCTGATCGAGCCCGAGGGCGCGCCGGCGAAGCAACCGGCCCCGGCCCCGCAGCCGACGCAGGTGCTCCCGCAGCCCGCGCCGCTGCCCGTGCCCTCACCGGTCCCGCAGCCCGCCCCGGTCGCCCCGGCCACCCCCGCAACGCCCGAGGGTCCGGCCGCGCCCGGCGAGAAGTTCGTCGTTCTCAAGGGGAACAAGCTCACCGAGGGGAGCGTGACGGTTGCCGGCGAGAAGGCCGTGTTGCGCCAGGGGTCGTTCGAGCGGGCGCTGCCGAAGGGCGACGTGCTGTTCGTCGGCGACACGAAGGACGACGTGTACAAGTTCATGCTCGCCCAGGTGCCGCCGACCGACGCGGCCGCGCGCATGAACGTCGCCAAGTGGTGCATGTTCTCCGGGCTCCGCGAGCAGGCGCTGGCCGAGGCCCGCGAGGTGCTCAAGATTCAGTCGACGAACACGGCCGCCGCGTCGATGGTCCACTCGCTGGAGGAGTCGCTGCGGAACTTCCCGGTCGGCGGCTCGCCGGTCGTCGCCGCGAAGCCGGCCGGGGGGGGCGT
The DNA here is from genome assembly GCF_051859125.1 of Gemmata sp. NCBI lineage: Bacteria > Pseudomonadati > Planctomycetota > Planctomycetia > Gemmatales > Gemmataceae > Gemmata > Gemmata sp. The sequence goes on along the minus strand of NZ_JBHYGG010000273.1, from coordinate 40,680 downwards.
CCTCGTCACCGAGGAGCGCGACCCCGAGGTCACCGCCGAGGGGGCGACGTCGTTCTCGGCCCGGGCACAGCCGGTGCTCGCGAACCAGTGCATGGAGTGCCACGCTCGGGCCGACTACCCCGGCGCGTTCAAGTTGATCCGCGTCACCGGGTTCGAGGTCGGCCCGCAGTCGACGAAGTCGAACCTGCTCGCGACCTCCGCCCAGATCAGCCGGGCCGACCCGCTCAACAGCCCGCTGCTGACCAAGGCGCTCGCCGCGCATGGCGGCATGAAGCAGCCGGCGTTCGTGAGCCGCCAGTCGGCCGGGTACCGCGTGCTCGAAGCGTGGGTCGCGATCGCCGCGCTGCCGCTCACGCAGCCGATGGCGCAGCCGGCCCCGCCCGTGCTGCCGCCGGACCCGATCGCGAGCATCCCGCCGATGCCGCAGCCGACGCCGCCCCCGGCGGCCGCGGTGCTGCCGCCCGCCGACGTGCCGGCCATCCCGCCGGCCGAACCGCTGCTGCCGCCCCCGGCCCCGTCGGCCCCGGCACCCGTGAAGCCGGTCAAGCGACCGGTGCCGGTGCCGGTCCAGACGCTGCCGACCCCGGCCGTCGAGCCGCTGCTGCCGCCGGTGCCCGCCGTTGAGCCCGGTCTGCCGGGGCTCCCCGCTCCGGTGCCCGTGCCGCAGCCGACCGAGCCGGCCCCGGGCCTTCCGACGCTGCCTGTTCCCGAACCCGATGCCGTCGCGGTCCCGGTGATCCCGGCCCCGACCGTGCCCGTGCCGGTCGCGCCGCGGCCGAGCGAGCCGGCCACGAAGGAGCCGCTGCTGCCGCCGGTCCCCGAGGTCGGCGTCCCGCCGGTGCTGCCGACGCCGCCGAGCATCCCGGCGGTCGAGCCGAAGGCCCAGCCGGTCGCGCCGCTGCCGGCGGTCCCCGCCCCGCCCGTGCTGCCGGTCCCGCCCGCGGTGCCCGGAGTGCCCGACCTGGCGCTGCCGAAGCCGCCGAGCCAGTTCGGTGCGTCGGCCCCGGCGAAGCCGCCCAAGAGCGGCCCGACCGACGGCGACGAGTTCGACCCGGCCGGGTTCAACAAGTCGAAGTGAGCGGCCTTGAACCAGAGGACAGAGGACAGAAGGGCAGGTCGATCGAGAGTCTTCTCTTCCTGTCCTCTGTCCTCTGACTTCTGATTCCCAACAGGAGCCCGCCGGTAGCGTCATGCCACCGGCGGGCTCTCGCCGTTGAGTGCCGACATTCAGCGCGGAACTTGTGAAGTCGGCTTGACCCGGTGGGGCGCGTGGCTATGGTCCGCGTCTCACACGAGAGTCACGGTCCGCGGCCAAGGGCATCCGATTCGGGGGAATCGCTGCCGGTGACCGCAGTCACCCTTCGGGGGCCGCCACCGGCGGGCCGCGGGTACCACAAACGGGGGAGCGCCATGCACAGGGCACGGGTTGCAACGGCCGGGCTGAACCGGCGAACGTTCCTGGCCCTGTCGGCCGCCGCGGGGCTGTCGGTCGCCACCGGGTGCAAGGGGCCGGAGGCCGAGGCGCTCAAGGCCAAGGCCCAGGGCCGGTCGCAGATCGGCGAGGACCCGCTGGACCTCGACGCCGCCACCAGCATCGGCAGCAAGACGACCATCGGGAACACCGAGTCGATCCTCGTCAGCGGGGTCGGCCTCGTGTACGGGCTGCAGGGCACCGGGAGCAGCGCCCCGCCCGGCGGGTGGCGGATGATGCTCGAGGAGAGCCTCAAGCGGATGCCCGGGATGACCGGCATCAAGCAGATGCTCGACGACCCGGGCAAGTCCACGTCGCTGGTCCTGGTGTCGGCCCTGGTGCCGCCCGGGGCGCGAAAGGGCGACCCGATCGACGTGCAGATCACCCTCCCCGACGAGAGCAAGACGACCAGCCTCAAGGGCGGCCGGCTGCTCCTGTGCGAGCTGTTCAACACCGACACGACCGGGAACCTGAAGTCGCTCGTCCACGAGGGCAAGCCGACCGGGCCGAGCGGCGAGCTCCGCAAGGGCGACCGGTGGGCCGTGGCCGAGGGCACGGTCCTCGCGGGCCAGTTCATCCCGACCAGCGGCTCGGGCACGATCGAGACCGACGCCGACGGCCAGCCGCTGTTCAAAGTCGGGAAGATCTGGGGCGGCGCGAAGGTCATCAAGCCCCGCCAGTACTTCCTGCTCATCAACTCGGGGAGCCAGAGCCCGCAGATGGCCGCGTCGCTCGCCGAGCGGCTCAACAGCACGTTCCACGCGACCACCGAGCCGAACCTGAAGGTCGCCGACGCGAAGACCCGGGAGCTGATCCTGCTGAACGTCCCGCTCGCGTACCGGAACAACCACTACCGGTTCCTGCTCGTCGCCCGCCAGATCCCGGTGCTCCCGGCGGCCGGCGACAGCATGTACCGCAAGCGGCTCGAAGAGGAGCTGCTCGACCCGGCCGCGGCGCTGACCGCCGCGGTCAAGCTGGAGGCGCTGGGCTCGTCGAGCATGCGGGCCCTGCGGGTCGGGCTCGAGAGCCCGTCGCCGTGGGTCCGGTTCGCCGCCGGCGAGGCGCTGACGTACCTGGGCCAGACCGACGGGGCGGCCGAACTCGCCAAGCTCGCCGAGGCGCACCCGGCCCTCCGCGCCCCGGCCCTCAAGGCGCTCGCCGCGATGGACGACGCGGCCTGCACCGACCGGCTCGCCGAGCTGACCTCGAGCAGCGACCCGTCGCTCCGGTACGGCGCGTTCATCGCCCTGCGGCTGGCCGACGAGAACAACTCGACCGCCCGCGGGGTGCTCGTGAACAACTCGTTCTGGCTGCACCAGCTCGCCCCGGGCAGCGCCCCGATGATCCACCTGACCACCGACCGCCGGTGCGAGATCGTGCTGTTCGGCGACGCCCCGAAGCTCCGCGGCCCGTTCACCCTGCCGGTCGGGTCCGAGTTCACCGTGAGCGTCCCGGCCGCCTGCAACGAGGCCACCGTCACCCGCATCGTGAAGGTGAAGAACGACCTCGAAGAGAAGAAGGTGGTGTGCAAGTCGACCGCGCTGGCCGAGGTGCTGCTCGCCATCGGGCGGCTCGGCGGCGGGTACGCCGAGGGGGTCGAACTGATCCGCCGGGCCGACCGCGGCCAGGTGCTCTCGGCCGCGGTGGTGGTGGACGCGGTGCCGTCCGAGTTGAACATCAAGCAACTCGCCGACTTCGCCCGGACCGACCCCACGCTGACCCGGGCGAACACCGAGGTCGCGAAGGCCGGGGTGGTCCGCCCGGAACTCGACGTGTCCGGGTTCGACCTCCCGTCGAACGCGCCCGAGACCGAAGCGCCGGTGGCGACCGCCCCGGCCCGGCCCCCGCTGAACCGCGAGCCCGGCCGCATCTTCGGCAAGCGGCACGACGCCCCGCCCCCGGCCGACCCCGGCGTCGTCCCCGCGGGCGGACAGTGACCGGAATTGGGGGGTCAGGAATCGGGAGTCAGGAGTCAGGAACCCGAATGCGGACCTGACTCCTGATCCGTTTCCCGGCCCCTGGCTCCCGACCCCTGACTCCCGACCCCTGACTCCCCATGCTGAAGCGCCTCGAACTGGTCGGGTTCAAGTCGTTCGCCGACAAGACCCGGTTCGACTTCGCGCCGGGGATCACCGGGGTGGTCGGGCCGAACGGGTCGGGCAAGTCGAACGTCGTGGACGCGGTCCGGTGGATGCTCGGCGAGCAGTCGGCCAAGTCGCTCCGCGGGGGCGAGATGGCCGACGTCATCTTCAACGGGTCGAGCAGCCGCAAGAGCCTCGGGCTCGCGGAGGTCACCGTCGCGTTCGACAACACCCGCCGGCTCCTCGCGGTGGACGCCGACGAGGTCCAGCTCACCCGCCGCGTGTACCGCGACGGCACCGGCGAGTACCTCGTCAACGGGCAGATGGCCCGGCTCAAGGACTTCAAGGAGATCTTCCTCGGCAGCGGCGCGGGCGCGGGCGGGTACACGATCATCGCCCAGGGCCGGGTCGACGAGCTGCTCCAGGCCTCGACCAAGGACCGCCGCGAGATCTTCGACGAGGCCGCCGGCATCAGCCGGTTCAAGGCGAAGAAGAAGGAAACGCTCACCAAGCTCGCGCACGTCGAGCTCAACCTCACCCGGTCCCGCGACCGCCTCGAGGGGCTCGACTCGCAGCTCCGCACGCTGCGGATGCAGGCCGCGAAGGCCCAGAAGTTCAAGGAGTACTCGGACCGGCTCCGCGAGCTGCGGCTCGGCCTCGGGGTCCGCGAGTACCGCGAGTTCACCGAATCGCTGGAGCGCGACCAGCAGGTGCTGGCGGGCGTTCAGGCGGAAGTCTCCGGCGCGAACCAGCGGACCGGCGAACTCGAAGCGGCGCTCCGCGACCTGGACCGCGAGGTGACCCGCGGGGAGGACGGACTCCGGCACCAGGAGACGCGGCTCGCCGACGCCCGCCAGCAGATCGCCGGGTTCGAGTCCACCATCAAGCACGAGCGCTCGGCCGCCGCGGGGTACGAGGCCGAGCGGCTCGCCGTCGGCCGGCAGCGCGCCGACCTCGGCCACCGCACCCGCGCCCTCGAAGCCGACGCGGCCCGTTCGGCGACCGAGGCCACCGCAGCGGACGAGCGGCTCGCGCAGGAACAGGCCGCCGCGACCGCCGCCGCCGAAGCCCTCGCGGCCGCGGTGGAACGCGCCGACGACCTCGACGCCGAGGTCGCCACCTCGCACAAGCGGCAGATGGACCTGGTCCGCGAGTCGGCGGCGGCCGAGTCCGCGGCCGGGGTGACGCTCGGGCAGGTCGAGCGGCTCCAGAGGGACTACACCCGCAAGCTCGCCGAGATCGAGCAGAACACCGCGCGCCGCGGGACACTCGCCGCCGCGCTCGACGGCCTGTCCCGCGCCGACGCCGACGTGCAGCAGCGGCTCGGCGACGCCCGCGACCGGCTCGCGTCGGTCCGCACCGGCCGCGCGGTCCTCGCCGAGCGCGTCGGCGGCGTGCAGGCGGCGCTCGAATCGCTCCGGGTCCGCCAGGGCGACCTCCGCGGGCGGCTCGGCGTGCTCGAGGACCTGGAGCGGTCGCTCGACGGGCTCGGGGCCGGCGTGCGTGCGGTGTTCAACCGGCTCGGCGAGTTGCCCGAGGTGGCGGGGCTCGTCGCCGACCTCCTCACCGTGCCGCACGAGATCGCCCCGCTCGTCGAACTCGCGCTCGGCGACGCGGCGCAGCGGTTCGTGGTGCGGTCGGCGGACTCCGTCGATACGGTCGTCGCAGCGGTGGGCGACGTGCCGGGCCGCGTCGGGTTCGTGCCGCTCCTGGCGAGCGTGGGGCTTCAGCCCGCCGCGTCCGTGCCGGCCGACCCGGACGCGGACGATTCGCGCCCCCCGCTCGCCCGGTGGGTCACGTCCGACCTCGCGCTGCTCCCCGATCAACTGCTCGGGAACGTCCTCATCGCCGACTCGCTCGCCGGGGCGCGGCACCTCGCGGCGGCGAACCCGGGGTACCGCGTCGTGTCGCGGACGGGCGAACTCCTCGAACCGGACGGCACGCTCACCGTCGGGCCGCCCCGGGCCGAGGCCGGCCTCGTGTCGCGGAAGAGCGAGCTGCGCGAACTCCGCGAGCAGTTCCGCACGCTGGCCGCGAAGGTCGAGGCGACCGAGGTGGAACTCGCCGGGCTGCGGCGACAGGCCGACGCGGCCGACGGCGTCATCGCGGCCGTCGAGTCCGAAATCGAACTGCTCTCCGGTGCGGCCGGCGACCTGCTCCAGAAGATCGCCCGGCAGCGGCAGGAGGTCGAGAACCTCGACGAACTCATCGGCCTGGCCGGGACCGAGGCCGGGTACCTCGAAGCCGAGGTGCGCCGCGGCGAGGCCGCGTGGGTGGCCGCGAAGCAGCAGGCCGAGGAGGCCGGCCAGGCGACCCGCGACATCGAGTCGCGGCTGGTGGAACTGAAGGCCGCCCAGCGCGACGCCGAGGCCGCCCGCGACGCGGCCCAGCACGCCGACACCGCGGCCCAGGTGGCGCTCGGCCGGGCGACCGCGGACCGGGACCGCGCCCGCGAGCGCGCCGCCCAGTTCGAGGCCGACCTCCGCAAGCGCCGCATCGAGGCCATCGACCTCGCAGCGGCCGACCGCAACGCCCGCTCGCGGCTCACCGACAGCACGCTCGCGGCGCTCCGGGCCACCGCCGGGCAGGCCGACGCGTACCGCGAGAAGGAGCACCGCGAGCGGCTGGCCGGCGAACTCGCGGCGAAGCTCGCGGTCGACCGCGCGGCCCGCGAGCGCGTGCGCGACGTACTCCAGGCGCTGCGGTCCGGCTGGCAGGAGAAGCAGTCGCAGGCGCACGCGAAGGAACTCGCGGTGCAGACCCTGCTCGCGCGCCGCGACGCCGTCGCCGCCCGCATCCGCGAGGACTACGGGGTCGAACTCGCTGAACTGGCGAGCGGGGGGGGGGGGGCCCCCCCGCGTGGGGCCCCCCCCTGCGCGGGGGGGGGCCCCCCCCCCCCCCCCCC
>NZ_JBHYGG010000273.1:19717-34213 GCF_051859125.1 Gemmata sp. | reverse complement strand
CCGGCGCGCACACGGGGGCCCACCCCGCTGAAGGGGCGGGGGGGGGGCGGGCCCCCCCCGAGCCTGCCCCCGACTCGGACGGGGGGGGCACACCCCCCCCACTCGCCCCGGAGCCGACTCCGGCGGAGGCGGCCGCCGAGGTCGAGGACCTCCGCAAGAAGCTCACGCGGCTCGGGTCGGTCAACATGGAGGCGCTCGACGAACTCGTCCGCGTCGAGACCGAGCACGGCGCGCTGAAGGCGCAGCACGACGACCTCGGGGCCGCCCGCAAGTCGCTCCAGGACGTGATCGACGCGATCAACGGCGACAGCCAGAAGCTGTTCACCGAGACGCTCGCGGCGGTCCGCGGGTACTTCCAGGAACTGTTCCGCAAGGTGTTCGGCGGCGGCCAGGCGGACATCATCCTCGAAGACCCGAGCGACGTGCTGGAGTCCGGCATCGAGATCACGGCACGGCCCCCGGGCAAGGAGCTGCGGTCGCTGTCGCTGCTGTCGGGCGGCGAGAAGACGATGACGGCGATCGCGCTCCTACTGGCGATCTTCCGGAACAAGCCGAGTCCGTTCTGCATCCTCGACGAGGTGGACGCGGCGCTGGACGAGGCGAACACGCAGCGGCTCGCGAGCGTGCTGCGGGAGTTCCTGGACCGGAGCCAGTTCATCGTCATCACGCACAAGAAGCGGACGATGGCCGCGGCCGACCGACTGTGGGGCGTGACGATGCAGGAGAGCGGCATCAGCCGCATCCTGCCGATGCGGTTCGAGGACTGGCCCGACGAGGAGCACCAGGCCGCCGCGGCGTAATAGGGTGAACGAATGCGAACCGCCAACCTCAACTTGGTCTTGCTCAGTCGCGACAACCTCCTCGCGGAGATTGCCGCGATGGAGCCGGAGGTCAGAGCCCAGTTGTCGGCCGACTGGCTGGCCCAGCTCGCGGCCTCGGCCGCGCCCGACCCGTGGGTCCACTGGTTCGCACTCCTCCACCGGGAGAGCGGTGCGGGGGTCGGGCGGTGCGGGTTCAAGGGGCCGCCGGACCCGGCCGGGGCGGTCGAGATCGCCTACGGGATCGACCCGGGGCACCAGGGGAAGGGCTACGCCACCGAGGCGGCCGCGGCCCTGGTCGCCTTTGCATTCGGCGACCCCCGGGTCGCGGTGGTGCGCGCCCACACGCTCCCGGACGGGGACGCCTCGAAGCGGGTGCTGGGCAAGTGCGGGTTCCGCCACGTCGGCGAGGTCGTCGACCCGGACGACGGGCTCGTCTGGCGGTGGGAGAAGGTCCGCGACGGGGCCGCCGCGTCGGCGTGAGGCCCGGGGGCGAGAAACCGGCCAACGCCGGCGGCCGCGGCGCGTTATGCGTTCACCGGCCGGTGGCCGCGGTTCAGTTCGTTTTCGAGGTGCCCCGTGTTCGCACGTTCCCTGCGGCCGCTCGGGTGGCTGACCGCCGGCCTCGCACTCGGGAGCGGTGCCGTCGCGGTCTTCGACCCCACACCCGCCGCACCCGCGGTCCCAGCGGTCCCACCGGTCCCGACCGCGGTGGTCGCACCGCGGGGCGACAACCCGCCGGTCGCGCCGGGGCTGGTGAAGTGGCACGCCTCCTTCGCCGACGCACAGGCCGCGGCGCGCGTGTCGGGCCGCCCGGTGCTGCTGTTCCACATGATGGGCCAACTCGACAAGCAGTTCTGCTGAACCAACGCACGCCTCGCGAGGACCGTGTTGTTCTCATCGAGCGAGGTGGCCGGCGACATCAACGCCGCGTTCGAACCGGTCTGGGAGAGTGTCCGGCCCGCGCCGCTCGTGACCCTCGACTTCGGCAACGGCCGCGTCGTCCGGCGGACGCTCCAGGGCAACGTCGCGACCTACGTGTGCGGCCCCGACGGCACCGTGTACGACATCCTCCCCGGGATCTACACCCCCGCCGCGTACCGCCGCGAACTGGCCGCGTGCCAGGCGCTGGCCGGCGCGCTCACTGGGCCGACCGCCGCGGACGACCTGCGCACCTACCACACACGACAGGTCGCGCGGCTGGACGGGGAGATGCGTACTCCACGGGCGGCGGCAGCGGCACCGGCGATGAAGGCCGTGGCCCTGACCGGCGGCGGCATCAAGGGCGGGTTCGGCGGCGGCTTCCAGGCCGGTGGCGGGTTCGGCGGCATCGGCGGCATCGCCGGTGCGGGGTTCAGTGGCGGTGCGGGGATCGGTGGCGGGGCAGGGTTCGGCGGAATCGAGGGACCGACGGAGCGCCTCATCATGGGCCTGCCGGCGGTGCCGGCCGCGGTCCCGGCGGGGCCGCTCGCCGCGCGCCCGGACCTGGCCTTCGACACCGAGGTGAACGAACTCATCCGTCGCCGGGCGGTTCACGCGCGGCTCGCCCAGGCCGGGACCGTCCGCCCGGACGACGTCAAGAAGTGGCTGTTCAAGGACGTCCTCCACGCCGACCTCGACGACCCGCTCCTCGGCCTCGGGCCGGTGCTGAACGCCAACTACCCGTTCGCGGACGAGGACCGGGTCGCGGGCGAGGGAAACCGGTGACCCGGGGCAGCCGACCCGGGGCACGGGCCGCGGTGCCGGGGCACAGGGTTCAGGCCGGGGTTTGCTCCGCGGCCCGCGGCGCGGCCGGCGCGTTCTCGACCCGAACGCCCTTTGCCACGGTGTCCACGCCCCGCAACCGGCCGCCGCGGATCGTCCAGCGCTCCACGTCCCCGAGTGTCGCGTCGGCCCGGTGCGACACGTTGGTCAGCACCCCCAGGTGCGCGTTGATTCCGTCCCGGGTCTGCATCTGCGGCCAGTCAAATCCCTCGACCTCGATCGTTTTGAAGAAGCCTTTGTCAACGGTCACTTTAGCCAGGCGCGCGACCCACACCTTTCGGGCTCGGTCGTGGGTTGCTGCGGTTAGGTTCACCGTGCCGGATTGCCCGATGATTCGTTCCGCGCGGTAGACGTACGCGGCGTCAACGAAGGCGTCGCCGACCATCGCTCCGTGCAGAAAGGTGCCGCCGACGAACGGTGCGCCGTCCGTGCCCGCAAAGATCCGCAGTTCAGTGACGAGGTGGTCGTCCGATTCAACCACTGAGACGCGGTGAAGCGCCAGGTCGATGCCGTCGGTCCGGAGCAGTTCCTGAACCGCCTCGTACGCCTTCCGCGGCCCCCGCTCCCTCACCCAGGACGAGGCGAGGACGAGCCGCCAGTCGCGCTCCTCGGGGATGTACTTCCACAGCGCGGCCGTCAGCGGAACGCCGGCGCGGTCCAGCGCCTCGATGAGCCGGCGGCCCGCCCCGATGTCCCGGTCTACCAGTGGCGTCTGATCCATCGCAGTACCCCGTGCGAACCATCGGTAACCGCCCGGTACAGGTCGCGGGCCTTTTGCTCGGAGTGCTCCGCATAGCGGGCCGCTTCCGACCAGTCCTTGACAATCACCCAGTTGGCGCTGAAGGCGGCGTCCGCGGCGACCTCCGCAACCCGGGCCGGCTCGAGGCCCGCGAGCTTGACGAGGTTGGTCAGGTTGTGCGTGTAACTCCCCTTCACCCGCTCCAGGTCCGGGAACTCGGACCGCTTCGTCGCCTTCGCGATGCACGCCTTGAGGGCGCACTCCACCGCGTACCCGCAAAGGTAGTACGCCCCGTCAAAGCACTCGGCCTTGAGCAGCACCCGAGCCTCTTTCAAGCGGAGCCGCGACAGCCGGCGAAGGTCGTTGCGGTTCATGGGCGACGGGGTACTCGGTGGCAGCAGCGCTGTGAGCTATTCTACCAGACTTCCTCGGGCCACGGGATCACCCGCGGCTCACTCGCCGGTGCGGGCCTTTTGGTACTTCCCGACCAGTTCCGCCTTCGCCAGGACGTGCCCGGCCATCGCCGCTTCGAGGGCGGCCTTCGTCGGGTGGCTCAGGTCCGGCAGCGCCGCGTCGAGCGCGTACAGCTTGAAGAAGTAACGGTGCCGGCCGACCGGCGGGCACGGGCCGCCGTACCCGGTCCGCTTCCAGTCGTTCGTTCCCTCGAGCGCGCCGTCCGGCAGCGCGTCGCGGTCGACCGCCTCGGGGAGCCGCTTCAGGTCCGCCGGGAGGTTGTACAGCACCCAGTGGACCCACGTGCGCTTCGGGGCCGCCGGGTCCGGCGCGTCCGGGTCGTCCACGATCAGGGCGAGGCTCTTCGTCCCGGCCGGAACGCCGGTCCACGCGAGCGCCGGGGACACGTCGCCGCCCTCGCACGTGTAGTCGCTGGGGATGTCGTGGTCGGCCGCGAACGCCGGCGAGGTCAGGGTGAATGACACGAGAAGCCTCCGAGAAGAGGGGAGAGGTGCGGGCGGTCGCCCACGCCCAGCGTACCCGCGGACCGGCGGCCGGTGCCACGAAAGAATTGCGGCGCGCGAGTTGCTTATAGCCCCGCAAACCGCGCGGTTTCCATAAGTTTGTGAGGATTCCGAAGCGCCCGAATGGGCGAAAACTCTGCAACGGTCGGCCCCCGTTCCGGTATCATGTTCCGTCGGCGCCGCCCGTCGCGAACCGCTCCCGTCGCCCCCCGGCCATCCAGGAATCCGGACACGTATTCGCGAAGCTCCCGGCAGACGCGCCTGCGGGATGACCCGAACCTAAGTTCACGAATTCGACACGCAACAGTGACACAACAAGGCCTCTCCTCAATGCCAAGCTCCCACCACCCGTGGCCGCCGCTCTCCGTCCTTGTGGTCGATGACTCGGCGGACACCGCCCACAGCCTCGCCGACCTGCTGCGGCTCTACGGGCACGCGGTCCGGGTCGAACTCGACGGCGAGGGGGCCCTGCGGAGCGTCGAGCGGGACGTGCCGGACGTCGTGTTCCTCGACATCCGCATGCCGGGGCTCGACGGGTTCCAGGTGGCCGAGTCGCTCCGCGCCCGGTGCGGGGGCGGCAAGCAGCCGCTCGTCATCGCGGTCACCGGCGCGGGGTCCGAGACGGACCGGCTCCGCTCGGCCGGCGCGGGGTTCGACCTGCACCTCGTCAAGCCGGTCGACCCCGGCATCCTCGTCGGCATGATGGAGCGGTTCCGCCGGCTCCTCGCGCCGTCGATCCCCGCCGCGGACGTGGACGCGCACGGCGACCGCGACGGGGCCGAGTGGGGGGCGGCGAAGTCGTCCCAGTTCGGGTGCTGGCTCGCCCGCTCCGAGTAGTCGCGGCACCGGACTTGCAAGTCTGTCGTCACCGAGAGCCAACCAGGGAGCTTCCCGACGTTGGCTCTCTCCACGTCTGGCGGCAACTCGCGGTCGAGTTGCGTTGAACTCCAGGGCCAGGCGCTCGACGGCAACGGCAACGGGACTCCGCATGCTCCTTGCGCGGCCCGAGCGGCAGCTCCCGCCGCTCGATCGGAACTTCGGTTCCCGCACCCCACCGGTCCGGCCCCCAGCGGGGCCGATGAACGACCGGCCCCGCCCCCGCCCGTTCGCCCCCCGTGCGCCGTGGCCCCCGACCGGGGGGGCACCGTGAGCACCATTCTCGTGCTGCTCGCCAACGGGCGGCCCGCGCCCTGCGACGGGGCGGACGGCACCGCCGCGGCTGCGGACGGGGACGGCCCCGGGCACGTCGTTGTGGTACTCGATGCGTCCGCCCCCGGCGACGGCGGCCCGGAGGCGGTCGCCCGCCTGGCCCCCGACCGGTCCGACCGCAGGGTCGTCGTCCTCACCGAATCCGATAACGCGGTGGTCCTGCGCCAGTTCCTCGACGCCGGCGCGGCCGGGTGCGTGCCCAGGCGGGCCGCGGCGGCCGACCTGGTTCACGCGATCCGCGCGGCCGCCGGGGGCCGAACGTACCCCGGCCCGGTCGGGGCCACGCCGGCCGGCGGCGCGGCCGCCCCCGCGGGCGAGCCGGCCGCGCCGCCCCCGGACCTGAGCGAGCGGGAATCGGAGGTCGTGCGGCTCATCGCGCTGGGGCACAGCAACAAGGACATCGCGGTCCAGCTCAAGCTCTCGGTGAAAACCGTGGAGACGTACAAGACCCGGTCCATGGAGAAGCTGGACATGCGGAGCCGCGTGGACATCGTGCGGTACGCCGCCCGCCGCGGGTGGTTCGCCGGCGTCGGGTGACGACCCGTGGGCCGCGGCACGCAGGGTGCAGGTCTCCGGGTGGGCGCGGAGCACCCGCCCCGACCGGAGACCACGATGACCACCTCTCAGAGCAAGAAATACCGGGACCAGTTGCAGGCCCTGGCGCGGCGGCTCGGCGCGACCGTCGCCAGCCTCGAGGAGCAGGTCCGCACCCCCACCGGCGGCGAGGCCGCGGGGGGCATCTCCAACGCCCCCCTGCACCTCGGGGACGTCGGCAGCGAGGCGTACAACCAGGAACTCGGGGCCACCCTCCTGGAGAACGAGGCGTTCCTCCGCGACGAGGTCGCCGCGGCGCTGGAGCGGCTCGACGCCGGGGCGTACGGGACGTGCCAGCACTGCACGAAGGCCATCGGGGCCGAGCGGCTCGAAGCGCTCCCCTACGTGCGCCACTGCGTGAAGTGCGCCAGCCGGCTCCAGTCCGGCCTGGCGGTGAACATGAACGACGGCCGCCCCGACGGGTGGCTCGGCCGGCCCGGGCACGAGGGGCCGAACCAGACCGGCGCGCCGGGCCGCGTCGTCGGCCAGGACGTGGGCGGCGGACCCGACGACGTCCACGCGGCGGGCACGCCCGGCGGCGGCACCGCGGTCGGCGGCCTGGCCGGCACGAACATCGGCGGCGGCAGCCCCGAGGGGGCCAACCTCGAGGGGGCCATGGGCAGCGGCAACTACGACACCGAAGAGCCGGACGCCGAGGACGGCGAGGACCAGCCCGAGGCGCAGGCCGGCCCCAGCGGCGGCGCGGTCGGCGGCACCCCGGCCAACAAGCGGGCCCGCGGCGGCTCCCCGGCCCGCCGCGCCTCCACGCCCCGATCCAAGAAGGCCAAGTGATACCAGGTCCGATGGAACCGGAACCGTGGCGGACGGGTCCGAGCCCGAGCGCCGAGCGAGGGTCAACGTGAACCCTCGCTCGGCGCTCGGGCTCCGACCACTACCACTCCAACAGATCCGGTCTGCTCCCGTTCACGTCCCGTTCACCGGCACCGCACCAGGACCCGCAGCCGCTTGGTGCGGTACCGCCCGGCCGACTCGGTGAACGTCCAGTCCGGGTTCCCCTCGGGGTTGTTGCCGATGCCGAGTTCGGCCTTGTCGGGGCCGGCCCGCCACTTGTTCAGCGCGAAGAGCGTCTGCTTCGCCGCGGAGTTGTGGACCTGCATGCTGCCGTGCCCGTCCTGCGGGCCGCTCGGCTGGTCGCCGAAGTCGTACCTCCCGGGGTCGGCACCGGGCACGTTCGCGCCGTTTTCGGGTCCGTAGTTGCCCGGCCAGAACTCGATGTTTCCGCCGGTGAGCCCGGTGCCGGTCGCGACGCCCGCCACGTTCGAGTAGACGTTCATGCCCGCCACGCGGGTCTGGAACACGGCCCCGCTCGCCGCCGTCGGCACGCCGATCCGGCCCGGGTCGGTGGTGAACGCGGCCATCGAGACGTACAGGTACTGCGCCGCGCCGCCGGCCGCCCGCAACTCGAGGAAGTACGCGACCCGGTCGAACGGGCGGGTGACCCGCGCGCGGCGGTCGGCGTCGTACACGATGTCCCTCCCGAGCCGGGCGAGGTTCAGGTCGTACACGAGCTGGTACTCGGCCGCCTCCGGCACCGTCGCCTCGATGCCGTCGGACTGCGGGGGCGGCTTCGGCCTGGCGGCGGGCGGTGGGGCCGCCTTCTCCGCGTCCGGGACCGGCCGGGCGGGTGACGACGGGAGCGCGGCGTACAGGAGCCCGAGCGCCAGGGCCGCGCCGCCGACCGCCGCGACGAGTGCGACCGGCACCCGCTTCCTCGTGTGGTCCGGCTTCGGCTTCGGTTCCGGGGGGGGCGGGGGCGGGCGGAGCACCGCGTCGAGCGCGGCGGCCACCTCACCCGGGGTCGCGAAGCGGTCCGCGGGGGCCTTCGCGAGCGTCCGCCGCACGAGGGCGGCCAGGCCGGGCGGAACGTCCGGCCGGACCGCGGCGAGGTCGGGCGGCTCCGCCTGCTGGTGCTTCATCAGCTTCGCCGCGAGCGGGCCGACGCCGAACGGGGGCTCCCCCGTGAGGAGGTAGAACAGCGTGCAGCCGAGGCTGTAAATGTCGGCGCGGGTGTCGGCGGCGTGGAAGTCGAGCGCCTGCTCCGGGGCCTGGTAGTCCACGGTGCCCAGGGTCGCCGAGCCGTCGCTGGTCATGAACGTGCTCTGCTGCTCGCCGGCGGCCGCGTGGAGCCGGGCGAGGCCCAGGTCGAGCAGCTTCACGGTCGCCCCGTCGGGGCCGCTCACCAGGAAGTTCGAGGGCTTGACGTCGCGGTGCACCAGGCCGTGCTCGTGGGCGTGCTGGAGCCCGAGCGCCGCCTGGCGGGCGTACTCGCACGCGCGGTCCACCGGGAGGGGGCCGGACCGCTTCACGAGCCGCTCGAGGTCGGTCCCCTCGGCGTACTCCATTGCCAGGAAGTGCGTCTCGCCCACCCGGCCGGCGTCGAGGGTGGCGATGAGGTTCGGGTGCGGGGGCAGCCCGCGGGACACGCAGATCTCGCGGTGGAACCGGCCCACGGTCTCGGGGTCGGCGACCAGTTCGGCGCGGAGGACCTTCAGGGCCGCGAACCGCGCGTGCTCGGCGTCCCACGCCTTGAACACCTGCCCGGTGCCGCCCTCGCCGAGCCGCCCGATGAGGACGTAGCCCCCGAGGACCAGGTCGCCCGCGCGGCCCCGGGCCACACGGTCGGCCTGGAACGGGGTCAGCACCCCCAGGCGGATGAGTTCCTCGCCGAGCGCCACGACGTCCGGGAACCGCTCCCGCAGCGCGGGGAGCTGGTCCCTCCAGTCCGGCGGGAGCAGCGGCAGGTGGCGCAGGGTGCCGACGAACTCGTCGAGGGTCGCGAGGGGCATGGTCCGGTCCGGCTGCGTCGGGGAGGAACGCGGTCCGCTCACCCCCAGTGTCCCCCGCCGCCCCGCCCCCGCCAAGGGCAATCCCGCGTACGGGCGTGGGAGCGCCGCGCCGCCGGCACGAGGTCAACCGGGACCGGGCGATTCTGGAGTCGGCGTCACAGGCCGAAGCCGGGGCGGAAGGACTTGGGCCACCGGGTCCAGTGGACGTTCCGCCCGACCGTCAGGTCCTCGACGTACATGATGTACGCATCGGCCGGGAGGCTCCCGGGAAGATCCTCGAGCTCGCCCTCGATGTCAACGGTCGTCACGTCGGCCTGGCCGTGGGGCTGGCCGGACGGCTTCAAACTGTAGCGGACCCGGTACGTCTGCGGCACGGTAGAACCTCGTGTAGGTGTACGCATTATAGCATGGCGGGAACGGGGGAGGCGACCGGGGGCGAACCCGGCCCCGGCCCCCGGTGTCCTGATCCGCGAGTCCCGGTGACCCGAACCGTGCGGTTGTGCCGAAAATTCGGCTTGAACGGGGACCGCCCCCGCCCTAACTTAAGAACCTTGCTCGGTCGCGGTCCCGCTCGTGTAGCTCAGGGGTAGAGCAGCGGTTTTGTAAACCGCAGGTCGTGGGTTCAAATCCCTCCGCGAGCTTTCCGAACGCCGGCTCGGGTGGTACAACACACGGTGCCCCGGGACACCAACGGGGCGGGGCGACGCACGAGCAACGGGCCGCGAACAGGAGGCGACGCGCGACGGGACGATGGCACGACGGGACGGAGCCACGCACAAGCTGGACGAGATGAAACCGCGGGTAGATGGCAGAGTGGTCAATTGCACCAGACTGTAAATCTGGCCTCTTCGGAGTTCGGGGGTTCGAATCCCTCTCTACCCACTCTTGAAATGCGGAATGCGGAGTGCGGAACGCGGACCTGAAGGCAACGGCACTGTGGCTTTCAATCCGCGTCCCGAATTCCGCGATCCGCGTTCCAAGCCGTGCGGGTGTAGCTCAGCGGTAGAGCTCTTGCCTTCCAAGCAAGATGTCGTGGGTTCAAATCCCATCGCCCGCTCTGGCCACGGCCGGTCGCCCTTCGTATCACTGCTCTTCCCGGGGTCGGAACCCGGCGCGGTGCCGCACAACGCTGCTGTAGCTCAGTTGGTAGAGCACCTCCTTGGTAAGGAGGAGGTCATGGGTTCGAATCCCATCAGCAGCTCTCGACCGATTCAGGACCCCAGGCAACGACGGACGGTGAGAGGGCGGCGGTGAGTGGTGAACGCGGTCTGCCCCCGCCCCGCGGCGGCCGGCCCGCAGGCCCACCCTTCACCAACCCCTTTAACATTTCAACAGGAGCGAGGAGCGATGGCTAAGGGCACTTTCGAGCGGACCAAGCCGCACGTCAACGTCGGGACGATCGGGCACATCGACCACGGCAAGACGACCACGACCGCGGCGATCATGGCCCGCAACGCGCACCTGAACAAGCTCAAGGAATTCAAGACGTACGCCGAGATCGCGAAGGGCGGCATCGTCCGCGACGCGAACAAGACCGTCACCATCGCCGTGTCGCACGTCGAGTACGAGTCGAGCGACCGGACCTACGCCGGCGCCGCCGCCCTGCCGTACAAGGACCTGCTCGACTACCCCGGCCTCGACGCCATCGACTACTCCGCGCCGATCAAGGGCCGGCACTACGCCCACATCGACTGCCCCGGCCACGCCGACTACATCAAGAACATGATCACCGGCGCGGCCCAGATGGACGCCGCGATCCTCGTGGTCGCCGCCGACGACGGCCCCATGCCCCAGACCCGCGAGCACATCCTGCTCGCCAAGCAGGTCGGCGTGCCCCGCATCGTCGTGTACATGAACAAGTGCGACAAGGCCGACCCGGAACTCATCCCGCTCGTCGTGATGGAGCTCCGCGACCTCCTCAACAAGTACGACTTCAAGGGCGACGACATCCCCATCGTGTTCGGCCGCTCGAAGGAGGCCCTCGAGAACCCGACCACCGAGAACGACGGGTCGAAGTCGATCGACGCCCTCATGTTCGCCCTCGACACCTACATCCCGCTGCCGGTCCGCGAAGAGGACAAGCCGCTGCTGATGTCGGTCGAGGACGTGTTCTCGATCAAGGGCCGCGGCACCGTGGCCACCGGGCGCATCGAGCGCGGCACCGCGAAGGTCGGCGACGAAGTCGAGATCATCGGGCTCCGCAAGGACAACGTGAAGTCCACGATCACCGGCCTCGAAATGTTCCAGAAGACCCTGGACAAGGCCATCGCCGGCGACAACGTCGGGGCCCTGCTCCGCGGCATCGAGCGCGACGGGATCGAGCGCGGCCAGGTCATCGCCAAGCCCGGCAGCATCACCCCGCACACCAAGTTCGAGGCCAGCATCTACGTGCTGTCCAAGGACGAGGGCGGCCGCCACACCCCGTTCTTCTCGGGCTACAAGCCGCAGTTCTACTTCCGCACCACGGACGTGACCGGCTCGATCACCCTGCCGGCCGGCGTCGAAATGTGCATGCCCGGCGACAACGTGAAGATCACGGTCGAGTTGATGGACGGGATGCCCGTCGCAATGGACGACGGCCTGCGGTTCGCCATCCGCGAGGGCGGCCGGACCGTCGGCTCGGGCGTCGTCACCAAGATCCTCGACGAGCCCGCCGCCACCGCCGGCAAGAAGTGAGTTGGGTGGGGATCGGGGATCGGAGATTGGACCGAGGGGAAGTCAAATTCAGATCGCGGCGGCGATGCGGGTCACGGTCCGCGTCCCGTTGCGTGTGGCTCCCAACAACCAACGTCCGACCCCCGATTGCCGACCACAGGAGCGTAGCTCAATTGGTAGAGCAGTGGTTTCCAAAACCACCGGTCGGGGGTTCGAATCCCTCCGCTCCTGCTGACCCGGGGTTTGGGGCGCGGGCCGCCGCCCGACCCGCTCCCGGACTGTGACCCCAGATACGCTGAGACACGGCCGGACCGCCGGCCCACGGACCTCGAAGCCCACGGATCCGCATCCGTGGGCTTCGCACCAGACGGACCTCGGGTCCAAAATTCGAAGCACGAAATCCGAAATTCGAACAACAGCCGGGCGGTTCGGAGCTTTCTTTCGTGCTTCGTACTTCGAATTTCGAATTTCGGGCGACGCCCCACGACGCGGGCACGACGCTGTCAGGAAGGACGGAGCATGGCCACCGCCGTTGAACCCGGTTCCCAACCCCAAACGCCGACCCCGTCCCTGGGGCTCCCGGTCGCCAGCCTGATCGGCGCGGCCTACGTGGCGGCCGCGATCGCGGTCGCGTTCTACGTGGTCCCGGCCGTGTGGGCCGAGACGGTCGCGCCGGCCCTCGCCGGGGTCGGGTTCGTCGAGGTGCTGGCCCGCGTGGTCGTGCAGCTCGCCGCCGTCGGGGCGATGCTGTGGTTCGGCCGGCTCCTGCTCGGGGCCGCCCCGATCAAGGGCGTCCGCGGCGGCACCTTCCTCGTGCTGGTGACCGCGGCGGCGATCTTCTTCATCTGGCGGGCCGTCGCCACGACGTTCGAGACCGGGATCGGCCTGACCGTCGGCACGGTGGTCGCACTGTTCCTCGTCGTCCTGGCCGGCAAGGTGCTCACGGGCGAGACCGGCACCGGGTGGATGGTCGCCCTCGAAGAGCAGGGGTGGTTCAGCACCGCCGGCTACAAGAAGTCGCTCGGCTCCCGCGCCCGCCGGCTCACGATCCTCGGGTTCCTGATCCTGGGCGGCACCGGCATCTACTCGCTGGCGTCCCAGAGCGTGCTGCCCAACGACTGGGCCGTGGCGCTGCCGTTCGAGAACCCGAGCGCCGTCACCCTGATCCCCGACGCCCAGTACGCGGTCCCGGTGATCCTCCTGGTCCTGACCCTGTGGTTCGCGTGGCGGGCGGTCAACGTCCCCACGTTCGCCGAGTTCCTCATCGCCACCGAGGCGGAGATGAACAAGGTGTCGTGGTCCACCCGCAAGCGGCTCGCCCAGGACACCGTCGTCGTGCTGACGACCACGCTGCTCATGGCCCTGTTCCTGCTGGTCGTCGACCTGTTCTGGGGCTGGCTGCTCAGCCGCGAGATCGTCGGCGTGCTGCCGGGCAAGAGCGGCACCGAGAAGGACAAGAGCGGCAAGGTCGAACGCGCCCGCTGGTGAGTGCCGCGGCGCGCCCGCCCACGGGCCGGCCGCCCGCCGCCGATCCAAGTCACCGGGGGGCTCGCGCCCCCCGCTCGCCCTTACACCGGGCCGGTTTCGCCCGCGAGGCGGCACGTCAGTGCCGAAACCTGCCATGACCACCGACGACACACCGACGACCGGCACCATCGAGACGCCCGACGCGGCCCCCGGGGCGCACGCCCCCGCGGCCGAGACGCCGGCGCCCGAACCGGACGCGCCGGCGCCCGCGAGCGACGACCCGGCGGAGCCGACCGAGACGCCGGCCCCGCCGGCCGACCACGCGGCCACGCACGCCGCCGAGATGCTCCCCGGGGACACGCCGACCGAAACGCCCGCGGAGTCCGCGCCCGACGCCGCCGTGCAACCGGCCCCGACGCCCGCCCCGCACCCGGAGCCCGAGCCGCACGCGGAAGCTGCGACCACGCTCAAGAAGTCCCGCAAGCCGAGGGCCGCCCCCGCCCCGACCGCCGGGGCCGACGCCGCGGCGATCCTGCTCGGCTCGTCGCCCGCCGTTGAAGCCGACGAAGCCGAAGCCGAAGCCGAAGCCGTTGAAGCGGACGCTGACGAAGCGGCCGACGGCGACGAAGCGGACGAGTCCGGGGCCGTCGAGACGCCCGAGGGCGACGCCGGGGCCGACGCGGCGCCGGCCGGCGAGCCCGTGCCCGAGAACAAGAAGCGGTGGTTTGCGGTCAAGATCCAGAGCGGCCGCGAGGAGTCGATCAAGGCCGCGATCGAGCGGAAGGTGAAGATCGAAGGGCTCGAAGAGTTCTTCGGCCAGATCATGATTCCGGTCGAAGAGATCATCGTCAAGAAGAAGGTGAAGGTCAAGAACAAGAAGACCGGCGAGACGACGACCCAGGAAAAGAACGTCACCAAGTACAACAAGAAGTTCCCGGGCTACCTGTTCGCCGAGGTCGAGTTCAACAACGACATCCTGTACGTGTTCCGCGAGACCTCCGGGGTCGGCGACTTCGTCGGGGTGAACACGAAGAAGACCGCCGGCGCGATCGAGCGGTCGGCCCCCGCGCCGATGACCGAGGCCGAGGTGCAGTCGATGCTCACCGGCGCGCCGGACCCGAACAAGAAGCGGGGCGGCAAGGGCGGCGGCAAGGTCGTGGTCAAGCTCGACGTGGAGAAGGGCGACAAGGTCCGCATCCGCGGCGGCGCGTTCGTCGGCTCCGAGGGCGAGGTCAAGGCGATCAGCGAGCCCAAGGACCCGACCGAGTCGCCCAAGGTCACCGTCGTCGTCACCTTCTGGGGCCGCCCGGTGGACGTCGAGGTCGACTACTGGGAAGTGGACAAGATCTAGTGGGGCGGGACGTTGGTGGTGGGGCGGGGGGGTGTAGGGGGGAGACGGGCGCCCCCGTAGCCCAAAGCCCACCACCCCCCCCCCCCCGAAACACAAAAAAAAAACACCCCCCCCC
>NZ_JBHYGG010000273.1:0-19707 GCF_051859125.1 Gemmata sp. | reverse complement strand
AAGACCGGGCCGCCCTTCTTCCCGATCTCCAACGTCCCACCACCAACGTCTCCAAAAGAAACATCCCCTCCCCGCGACGGAGGGGGCGTGTTGTTTGTCACCAGCCGTAAGGCGAACGACCCTGGTCCGGCGCGCGCGGCAGGGCGTTTTCGAGGCGAGTCATGGCAAAGCAGGTTACCGGCTACGTGAAGCTCCAGTGCCCCGGTGGTTCGGCCACCCCGGCCCCGCCCGTCGGCCCGGCGCTCGGTGCGCACGGCGTCAACATCGGCATGTTCGTGAAGCAGTTCAACGAGAAGACGAACAACCCGGACATGAAGGGGCTGATGCTCCCCGTGATCATCACGGTGTACTCGGACCGGAGCTTCGAGTTCAAGATCAAGAGCCCGCCCGCGGCGGTCCTCATCAAACTGGCCGCGAAGATCCCGGCCGGCAAGAAGCAGGGCAAGGAAGTGATCCCCGCCGAGGCCAAGAAGGGCGGCAAGTACAAGGGGTTCTCGCTGACCAAGCAGCAGATCGAGGAGATCGCCAAGAAGAAGATGGCGGACCTGAACGCCCGCGACGCCGAGCACGCGGCCCGCATCATCGAGGGCACGGCCCGCAGCATGGGGATCGTCGTCCAGGCGTGACCGATGGGGCGAGCTGAGCGACGAACCGTTCGAGCGCCCGGGGACAGGCCCGGGCGTTTTCGTTTGAAGTGAGGGCGACGGCGGGCGGAGCGGAGGGGCGGACTCGAACTCAGGCGCCCGGCTCGGCGGCGTCGGTCTTCGCGGCGACGGGCTGCGGGGCCTTGGTCCCGTGGATCGCCTCGTACACCTCCTCGCGGTGGACCGGCACGTCCTTCGGGGCCACGATCCCCAGGCGCACCTTGTCGCCGCGGATCTCGATCACGGTGATGACGATGTCGCTATTGATGACGATCGACTCGTTTTTTTTCCTGGACAGCACGAGCATGGGTGTCTATCTTTCCGTGAGTGTGGTGCGACGGGCCGGCCCTCCCGCCTGGTCCTCCGTATCCTCTGGGGTCGAGTCCGCACGACTCCGCGGGCGTGGCCGTTGACCCGGTCCTCGAACGCACGACGCACGTTCCGATCACGTCTCACGTCAAGCGGGTCTTGCCGCGCAGCCTGCGCGTGCCGTTCCAGCCCATTCCGTAACATCCACTGTAAAAGCCGCTGCCGCCCACAGTCAAGGAACAATCACTACAAGACTTACGGAATTTCCCATTTTACCAGGCCGTCGTGACAGACGGACGGCGGGGCTCGGTGGCCTCATCCCGAATCTCATGGATTCGTTTCTATCTGGTGGGGCAGGCATTCTTGCCTGCCTCCAGCCGCCGACAGAGGCAGGCAAGAATGCCTGCCCCACCAGGCGGAAGATCGGGCCTCATACCAAATCTGGGTGATCGGTAGCTGCGGCGTCTGCTTGCCCTCCCCCCTTGTGGGGGAGGGTGGCGAGGCTCTGCGAGCCGGGTGGGGGGGGAACGCACGACGAGTTGTTGTGGCTTCCCCCCCACCCGCTCCTCGAAGACTCGGAGCGACCTCCCCCACCAAGGGGGAGGTCAAATACAAAGGGGGTACTCTTCAACCCGCGTTGGGATCACTCCACCGCCAGCATCCCCTGCGACGCGAGCACGTTGAAGTACTTCGCCTTCGGGTGGTGGACCACGACCGCCGTCGTGCTCTGCTCCGGTTCGAGCTGGAACGTGTCCGTCAGCGTGATGCCGACGCGGGTGGGGTCGATGAGCGTGAACAGCGGCGCCTGGTCCTCGAGGTTCGGGCACGCCGGGTAACCGAAGGCGTACCGCCGGCCGCGGTAGTGGCCCTTGAACAGCTTCCGCACTTCCGGCGCGTCGTCGGAGCCGATGCCCCACTCGGCGCGTAGCTGCTTGTGGAACAGCTCGGCGAGCGCCTCGGCCGACTCGACGCCGAGCCCGTGCAGGAACAGGTAGTCCTGGTACTTGTTCGCGTCCCGCAGCTTGTTGCACGCGACCGTGACCTCGTGGCCCATCGTCACCGCCATGAACGAGACGTAGTCGACCGCCCGGCCGTCGCGGAGCGGCTCGACGTAGTCCGCGAGGCACAGGAAGTCGCCGAACTCCTGCCGCGGGAAGTCGAACGTGGTGCGGGGCGTCGTGTGGTCGTCCTCGAACACGGTGAGCGTCGTGCCGTCGCTCGCGGCCGGGAAGAACCCGTAGGCCGCGGCGGGGCGCAGCACGTTCTCGCGCAGCACGTACTCCTTGAGCCGCGCGAGTGCGGGCCGGGCGGTCTGCTCGATCTGCTCGGCGTACTTCTTCGGGTCCACGCCGCCCTTCTCGAACCCCCACTGCGTGCTGAACAGCGTGAGTTCGTTGAGGTAGCCGAAGACCTCGGCCATGTCGAAGTCGGTGCGGACCCGCGAGCCGAGGAACGGCGGCTTCGGCACGCTCGGCGCGGCCGGCAACCCGGGCGCGCGCCGCGGCAGGTCGAGCCGCGGCGTGCGGGGACCGTCGGCCGCCCGCGGCTTGCCGTTTCCGTTCGCTTCGGAACCGGGGGACCGACGTCCCCCGCTCGCCGCGCCGCGGTTCTGCGCAGCCTCCGAGATCAACTTGATCATCGGGCTGCCGGACCGCTGGATCTTCTTTCGCGCCGCCAGCTCGTCCATCACCCGCAAGCCCTCGAAGGCGTCCTCGCCGTAGTAGAGGGTGCCGCGGTAGATCTCGCGGAGGTCCTTCTCGACGTACCTGCGGTTCAGGGCCGCGCCGCCCAGAATCACGGGCGGGGCGAGGCCGCGCTCGTTGAGCGTGATGAGGTCTTCCTTCATGATGACGGTCGACTTCACCAGCAGCCCGCTCATGCCGATGGCGTCGGCCCCCTGCTTCTGGAACTCCGCGATCATGCTCTCGATCGGCTGCTTGATGCCGAGGTTGTACACCTTGTAGCCGTTGTTGGTGAGGATGATGTCCACGAGGTTCTTGCCGATGTCGTGGACGTCGCCCTTCACCGTGGCGAGCACGATCTTCCCCTTCTCGGACCCGGCGACCTTCTCCATGAACTGTTCGAGGTACGCGACGGCCGCCTTCATCACCTCGGCCGATTGCAGCACGAACGGCAGTTGCATCTGCCCGCTGCCGAACAGCTCGCCGACGACCCGCATGCCGTCGAGCAGCACCTTGTTGATGATGTCGAGCGGCGAGTACCGGTCGCGGGCGAGGTCGAGGTCGGCGATCAGCGTCTCGCGGCGGCCCTGGATGATCGCCTGCCGCAACCGCTCCTCCACGGTGTCGCCCAGCGACGTGCCCTTCTTCGACTCGGTCTTCTTGTCGGCGTAGTGCGCCATCAGTTCCTGGAGCGGGTCGCCGGTGGACCGGTCGTCGAACAGCAGCCGCCGGCACAGCTCCTTGCCGGTGTCGTCGATGCTCGACAGCGGCATGATCTTGGCCGCGTGGAGGATGGCCGAGTCGAGCCCGTAGTCCAGGGCGTAGTGCAGGTACATGCTGTTGAGCACCTGCCGCGTGTACGGCGTCAGGCCGAACGAGCAGTTCGACAGCCCGACGTGCGTGAGCGCGCCGGGGAGGTTCTGCTTGATGAGCTTGATCGCCTCGAACGTGGCGATGGCGCTCTTGCGGGTCTGCTCCATGCCGGTCGAAACCGGGAACACGAGCGGGTCGAACATCAGGTCGGTCGGCGGGATGCCGTACTCGTTCACGACGATGTCGTAGATCCGCCTGGCGACCTCGAACTTCCACTCGGCGGTGTCGGCCTGGCCCTTCTCGTCGATGGTGAGCGCGACGAGCCCGGCCCCGTACTTCTTGGCGAGGATCGTCTTCGGGTCGAGCGTCTTGCGGCCGTCTTCGAGGTTGATCGAGTTGATGATCGCCTTGCCGGAGCACAGCTTCAGCCCGGCCTCGATCACCGGCACCTCGGTGCTGTCGAGCATGATCGGCTTCGTCAGCACCGCGTTGTACCGCTTGATCGTCTCCTTCATGTCGCGGACGCCGTCGCGGCCGACGTAGTCGACGCACACGTCGAGGACGTGGACCCCCTCGCGCTCCTGCTCGCGGGCCATCTCGGTGAGCCCGTGCCAGTCCTCCTTTTCGAGCAACTGCTTGAACTTCTTGGAGCCGTTCGTGTTGGTCCGCTCGCCGACGAGCAGCGGCCGCGGTTCCGTGAGCAGGTCCTGCCCGGCCAGCAGGCTCGACGCCATCGGCAGGTACTTCGGCGTGCGGGGCGTCGGCTTCTTGCCGTGGACGCGCGCCACGACCGCCGCGAGGTGCTCCTTCGTGGTGCCGCAGCAGCCGCCGATGATGTTGACGCCGAACTCGGACACGAAGCGGTCCATCCAGTCGGCCAGCGGTTCCGGCGCGAGCGGGAAGTACGTCTCGTCGCCGCGGGTCTCGGGCAGCCCGGCGTTCGGCAGCACGCTCAGCATCTTCCCGCAGTGCCGGCTCAGGTGCCGGATGCTGTCGAGCATCAGGTCGGGGCCGACGCCGCAGTTCATGCCGATGACGTCGATCTCGTCGAGCGGTTCGAGCGCGACGAGCGCCGCGGGCACGTCCGTGCCGGGGAGCATCTTCTGGTTGGCGTCGATGATCGTGAGTTGGACCATCAGCGGGAGGCGCACGCCGGCCCGCTTCATCTCCTCGATGGCGGTGATGGCCACGCACTTCGCTTGCAGCAGGTCGAAGCACGTCTCGATGAGGATGGCGTCGACGCGCTCCTCGATCATGACGCGGATCTGGGTGCGGTACGCCTCGGCGAGCGTGTCGAAGTCGACCCAGATGGCCGGGTCGATGATCGAGGGCATCTTGGTGCCCGGCCCGATGGAGCCGATCACGAACCGCGGCCGGTCGGGCGTGGCGAACTCGGCGGCCGCCTCGCGCGCGAGCCGGATGTTCAGCCGGTTGATCTCGACCAGCTTCTCGCCCATGCCGAAGTCGTCGAGGACGATCTGCGAGGCGTTGAACGTGTTGGTCTCGACGCCGTCGCACCCGGCGGCGAAGAACCCGCGGTGGATGTCCTTGATCCACTCGGGGTGCGTGTAGACGAGCGCGTCCGACAGGTTCATCAGGTGCTTGCCGTTCGGCGCGTAGCCCCAGTCCTTGTCGGTCGGCTTGTACTTGTGGAGGCTCGTGCCCATGCCGCCGTCGAGGACGACGACGCGCTCGCGGGCCAGGTTCAGGAAGGGGTGGTTCAGGGCGGCAGGCATGGCGGGTCCGGGGTTGTTCGACGAGGCACCAGTAGTTGTACCGATTCGGCTGCAAGTTCTAAGCCAGATTCGCGGGGAAGGCGGGAGGTTCGGGGCCGGAGGGGAAGACGGATGAACCACAGAGGCACAGAGACACAGAGAAAACCGGAGAGAGACCGTTGTTCGAAAAACTGCCGCTGTCTTCTCTGCTCTGTGTCTCTGTGCCTCTGTGGTTAACAATCTTCTCTTTCTTCCCGACCCGCTACAATCTTCGCATGAGCCGCGAAACCGACCTCCAGCGCGTCCTCGACTGCGGAATCGTCTCCGTGGTCCGGTTCTCCGACCCGGCCCCGCTCGTCAGCGTCGTGAGGGCGCTGGCCGACGGCGGGGTGACCGTGGCCGAGGTCACGTTCACCGTGCCCAACGCCCTCGACGTGATCCGGGCCGCGAAGCAGCAACTCGGGGACCGCATCCTCCTCGGGGCCGGCACCGTGCTGGACACCGAGACGGCCCGTGCGGCGCTGCTGGCCGGGGCCGAGTTCCTCGTCTCGCCGAGCCTCAACGTCGACGTCATCAAGATGTGCCGGCGGTACGACAAGCTGGTGATGCCCGGCGCGTTCACCCCGACCGAGGTGGTGGCCGCGTGGGAGGCCGGGGCCGACATCGTGAAGGTGTTCCCGGCGGAGGTCGTCGGCCCGGCGTTCTTCCGGGCGCTCCGCGGCCCGCTCCCGCAGGTGAAGCTGATGCCGACCGGCGGCGTCGACCTGACCACCGCCGGCGAGTTCCTCAAGGCCGGGGCCGTGTGCCTGGGGGTCGGGAGCCAGCTCGTGGACCCGAAGCTCGTGGCCGCCGGCGACTTCGCGAAGATTACCGCACTCGCGAAGCAGTACGCCGAGGTGGTGCGGAAGCACCGGGCCGGGTAGCGCCGCACCCCGTGCGTGATTTCAACCCTGAAAGGGTTGTATTCCACAGCCCAGGGTCGCCGCTTCGGCGCACCCTGGGAACCGCGTGGTGCTGTGATGAAATCCCGGCGAGATCCGCGCGACGTGGCTGGCGGGCCGCCACGGAGGGCGGCCCCTACCAGAGATTTGCCTTTGGTTTGTAGGGGCCGCCCTCCGTGGCGGCCCGCGTGGGGCGAACGACTCAACACGGCAAGCTAGTACCTCAACCCCTTTCCCGATCCGCCACCCATGCCCGATCTCATCGCGTTCGGCGAAGTCATGGTTCGGCTGGCCCCGCCGCACTTCCAGCGGCTGGAGCAGGCCCGGTCCCTCGACGTCGAGATCGGCGGGGCGGAGTTCAACACCGCCGCCGGGCTCGCGCGCCTGGGCCGGTCGGCCGCGTGGGTGTCGCGGCTCCCGGACAACCCGCTCGGCAAGCTCGTCGCCAACCGGGTCCGCGAGGCCGGGGTCAGCGACCGGTTCGTACAGTACGTGCCCGAGAGCCGGTGCGGGCTGTACTTCCTGGAGTTCGGCGCGGCCCCGCGGCCCAGCTCGGTCCTGTACGACCGCAAGGAATCGGCGATGGCCGGCGTGGGCCGGGGCGCGTTCGAGTGGGCCACGGTGTTCGCCGGCGCGCGGTGGTTCCACGTCACCGGGATCACCGCGGCGCTGAGCACGAGCGCCGCCGAGGTCGTGGACGAGGCGCTGCGCGCGGCTAAAGCGGCGAACGTCACGGTGAGCATGGACCTGAACTACCGGGCCAAGCTGTGGACCCGCGACAGCGCCTCGCAGGTCATGGGGCTGCTGCTCCCGATGTGCGACGTGCTGATCGCCAGCGAGGCCGACGCCGAGCACCTGTTCGGCATCACCGGTCGGGACTTCACCGACGTGGCGAAGAAGCTGGTCGACAAGTTCGGCGTCACGACGGTCGTCGGCACCCGCCGCGAGGCCGACCTCGTGTGGCGGAACCGGTTCGCCGCGGTCGGGTACTCGGGCGGGCGGACCTACGAGTCGGCGTGGCACGACGTTGAGGTCGTGGACCGCCTCGGGGCCGGCGACGCGCTCGCCGCCGGGCTCATCCACGGGCTCCTCGACGGCGACCTGAAGAAGGGCATCGACTACGGTGCGGCGATGGGCGCGCTCAAGCACACCGTCCCCGGCGACATCCCGTGGCTCACCCGCGACGAGGTCGAGGCCGCGGTCCGGGGCCAGGGGCTGCGGATCAAGCGGTGACCGATTTCGACGCCACGCCCGAAGAGGTTCGTCATGCGCTCTCGCCCGGGGTTCGGTTTCGTTATGCTTCTCGCCGCGTTGTCGCTTCCGGCGTGCAAGCGGCAGCCCGTGGAACCGACGCCCGAGGCTCCGTCGAACCCCGACAAGGATGCCGCACCACCGGCCAAGGACGCCCCGCCGCCGGTTCTCGACTCCACCGAGAATCTCAAGCGAATCTGCGCCGCCGTAGCGAAGTACGCGGAGGCGAACAAGGGGCAGTACCCGCTTCCGGGGGTTGCCATTCCCGGAAACCCGAAATCGCAACCGGGGCTGAGCTGGCGCGTCCGGCTTCTGCCGTTCCTCGATCAAGACGCGCTCTTCAAGAAGTTCAAACTCGACGAGCCGTGGGACAGCCCGACCAACAAGCCGCTGGTAAGCGAGATGCCGGCCGTGTACGCGAGCAAGCCGACCCCTGCTGACCCTGGCCTCACGCACTTCAAGGCGTTCGTTGGCGAACAGACAGTCTTTCCACCGGAGGGCCTTGGGTCTGAACTCTTAGCTGGACTATGGTTTCCGCATATCCGCGACGGGACAGCGAACACGATCATGGTGGTCGAAAGTGGCGACGCCGTCGTCTGGACGAAGCCCGACGACATTCCTTACCACGCGGAGAAGCCCCTACCCGAGTTGAAATTTCGCGGCGAGTCGAAGATTCTCGTGGGGATGTGCAGCGGCTCCGTGCTGAAGGTCGATCTCGGCCGGGTCTCGGAGCGAACACTTAGGAACGCCATCGAGCGGTCCGACGGGGCGGAACTCGGGAAGGAATGGCACCGGGCCCAGGGCCCATTGAAGACCTTTGAAAAGGTGACCACGTTCAATTTCGACCCGAGCGACAAAGCCAGGAAGTTGGATGCGTCCCGGAAAATGGAATTGGAGTCAGCAGAGACTTACGCTTTCTGGCTTGTTGCGGAACCGGCCGCACAGGTTGTCACCGTCGAGTTCACGGCGTCCGCCTGCCCGGTTTCGATTTCCGTGTTCAACGTCTCCGACCCATCGGGCAAAAATGCCTTTCTCGCCGGCGATACCAACAAAGCGATCGCCACGACGACCGCGAAGAGCGGCAAACTTGTCGCGGCTGTGCCCGCGAAGACGGAGGTTTGGGTATTGGTCGGGGGGGTTACCAAGACTACCTCGGTCGATGTGAAGCTGAGCAACGACCAGTAACTGCTCGGTCGAAGTCCTGTCGAGATCCGCAACTGTGGTTGGCGGGCCGCCACGGAGGGCGGCCCCTACAAACCCAAGACGAAACCTCTGGTAGGGGCCGCCCTCCGTGGCGGCCCGCGTGAGGCCGAGGACTTCGACCGAGCAACCAGTAACCTGAGCCCCCGCGTGGGGAACCAACCGCGGGGGCCAACCCCGTGCTCGCAGAAGGGCTGCGGCGGAGCAGGGGCACACATGGAGACACCGTTCACCCTCACCCGCGCCGCGGTCCGCGAGTTGGACCGCCGGGCCATCGACGGGTTCGGCGTCCCCGGCGTCGTGCTCATGGAGAACGCCGGCCGCGGGTGCGCCGACCTGCTGGCCCGGCTCAACCCCGAGCGGCGGCCGACGGTGATCCTGTGCGGCCCCGGTAACAACGGCGGCGACGGGTTCGTCATCGCCCGGCACCTCGACAACCGCGGATGGCCCGTCAGCGTCCACGTCCTCGCCCGGCACAACCGCACCGCCGGCGACGCCGACGTCAACTTCGACATCCTGTACACGTCCGGCATCCACTTCACGCAGTACCGCCCGGACTACTTCGACCAGCCGCACCGCGACCTCTTCGTGAGGCAGGCGTTCGCGGAGCCCGGGTGGGTGGTCGACGCGCTGTTCGGCACGGGGCTGTCGCGGCCGCTCGCCGCGCCGTTCGACTGGCTCGTCGGTGCGGTCAACGACTCCGGGTTCCCGGTCCTCGCCATCGACATCCCCTCGGGGCTCGACTGCGACACCGGCGAGCCGCTCGGCCCGACCGTGCGCGCGACCCACACCGCAACGTTCGTCGCCCCCAAGCGCGGGTTCCTGAACCCGGCCGCCGCGGACTGGACCGGTCAGGTTCATGTGATCGACATCGGCGCGCCCCGCGTGCTGATCGACGAGTACCGCACCCGCCCCGGTTGACGCCGGATCCGGTCCGAGCCCGAGCGCCGAGCGAGGGGTGAGCGTGAACCCTCGCTCGGCGCTCGGGCTCGGACCGGCACTGAGGGGCTCACGCTCACCCTCGCTCGGCGCTCGGGCTCGGACCAACACCGCCCCCCGACTCGATCCGACCGCCGGCCCCGGAGGTTCCCCTTGCCCGAGATCGACCGCCTCCCGACGTTCGACCGCGCGACCCTCGACCGGTACGTGCGGGCCGGGCGGCCGTTCCTCGTCCCGGGGTACGGCCGCGACTGGCCGGCCCGCACCAGGTGGACCGCCGAGTACCTCGCGGCCGCGTGCGGCGACGCACCGGTTCCGGTCAGCCACTACCCCGACGGGGTGACGCTCGCCGAGAAGGTGAAGATGACGGTGCGGGGCTACCTCGCGGCGATCGCCGCGACCCCCGAGAGCTGGCGGCACCACTACATGGAGTCGGTCGAACTCGCGGAGCTGTCCGAGGCGCTGTACGCCGACGTCGGCGTCCCGGCCGACACCGACGACCTGCCCGGCGTGTCCGACACCGTGTTCTTCGGGCTGAACACCGGGAGTTGCTGCCACATCCACGCGCACGAGGAAGCGGTCGTGTTCCAGGTGCTCGGGACCAAGACGTTCACGCTGTACCCGCCCGGGGACGTCGCGAACCTGTACTTCGAGCCGGTGACCCGGGACTACCGCCGGAGCCGGGTGAGCTTCCCGGGCGCGGACCTCGCGAAGTTCCCCCGCGCCCGGCGGCTGCGGCCGACCGAGGTGGTGATGGCGCCCGGCGACGCGCTGTACCTGCCGGTCCACTGGGCGCACTGGACCGCGGCCGACGGGTTCACGTTCACGCTCACGCGGTTCTTCGCGGCCCGGCTCCGGCACTACCGGTTCCCGACCCCGGGGCTCCGCGCGGTCCTCGGCGGCCTGCTCGCCGCGGCCCGCCGGTAGGGCCGCCCGGACCCGCGGCACCGGGGCGCGTCCGGTGCCGCACCCGTGGGCACCCACGGCGGGCCGCGGGGCCGGCGTCACGCTGGGCAAGCTGCGGGACGCCGGCACCTCGATTCCACTATGTTTCTAGCAGTTTCTCGGCCCGTTCACCTTTTTTCTGCGCAAGTCCCCGGTATGGTCCCGGCCGATTCGGGCACAGACCAGTGTGGTGTGAATAAAGGGTGCGCTTATGCGTCGGCTCCCGGCGTGGACGGTCGCGGTCGTCCTGGGCTCTAGCGCGTTGGCCCCGCAGTGTGCGGCGGCCGCGGACGGGTTCTGGGTGTCTCTCGCGTCGGGGGTCGGGGACGCCCCGACCGAGTACGCGGAGTTCTCGTTCGACTCGCCCCACGCCCCGATCGTCATCAACCAGCTCACCGGGACCGGCCCGGGGCGGATCGTCACCGGCGGGGGCACGACGTTCTACACCGGCCCGTCGTCGCCCCCGATCCTGGTCCCGACCTCCGACGGGTACGCGACCATCACCCCGGGCGAAACCGTCCCGGCCGGGGCCCCCCCGCGGTTCGCGGGCGGCACCCCCGCGTCGGGTGCGCCGCTCGCCGGCTCGTCACCCGAGGGGGCGAACCTCGCGTCGGTGTCGCTGACGGACGGCGAAAACGGCTCGAAGGTGCTGACGGTCGGCGTGACCGACGCGAACGGCAACCCGCTCGGTCAGGGGAGCATCTCGGTCGGGCCGGACGGGTGGTGGGTGATCGGCCTGGGCACCGCGGCGCTGGACGG
The DNA here is from genome assembly GCF_051859125.1 of Gemmata sp. NCBI lineage: Bacteria > Pseudomonadati > Planctomycetota > Planctomycetia > Gemmatales > Gemmataceae > Gemmata > Gemmata sp. The sequence continues at coordinate 8,509 of NZ_JBHYGG010000273.1, read as the reverse complement.
GGAGGAGCCGCCGCCGGTGATCGAGGAGCCGCCGCCCCCGCCGCCGGTCGACCCGGTCCCGCCCCCGACGCCGGACAACGGCCCGGTCGCCACGCCCGAGCCGGCCAGTGCGGTGCTCTTGGGGGTGGGCGGGCTGTTCGCGGCGGGCTTCCGCCGGCTCCGCCGCAAGTGAGCACCAGAGGACAGAACCTCAGACGGGCAGAGGCCAGAAGCGGAAGACGAGCCCGCGTCGATTCCCGCCCCGCTGTCCTCTGACGTTCCGGCCTCTGGTGTGGGCCGCGGGCATCGGGGCGCCCGATCCGTCGCCTTGCCCGGGGTGCTGGAAAGGGCACGCGGGGTCCGTAAAGATGTGAGCATGGGCCGGCACGCCGCCGGCCCGAATCACAGGAGCGACCCCGATGCCGGCCCAGATCCAGAAGGAAGCCCCGGACTTCACCGCCGACGCCGTCGTCGGCGAGGACTTCAAGCAGATCAAGCTGTCCGACTACCGCGGCAAGAAGTACGTCGTCCTCTTCTTCTACCCCCTCGACTTCACGTTCGTGTGCCCCACCGAGATCGTCGCGTTCAGCGATCGGGTCAAGGACTTCCACGACCGCGGGGCCGAGGTGCTCGGGTGCTCGGTCGACAGCAAGTTCACCCACCTCGCCTGGATCAACACCCCCCGCGACAAGGGCGGGCTCGGCGGCCTGGGGTACCCGCTGCTGGCCGACGTGTCGAAGAAGATCTGCGCCGACTACGGCGTGCTCCTCGACGGCGGCGTCGCCCACCGGTCCACGTTCGTCATCGACCTCAAGGGGGTCGTCCGGGCGATCACGCACCACGACCTCCAGATCGGCCGGAGCGTGGACGAGACGCTGCGGGTGCTCGACGCGCTCCAGTTCTCGGAGACGCACGCGGGCGAGGAGTGCCCCGCGAACTGGACCAAGGGCGGCGCGTCGATCAAGGTCGGCGTGAAGGAGTCGAAGGAGTACTTCGAGAAGACCCACGCGAAGAAGTGACGGCCGCGGGCGTCCGGCCCACCGGGGCCGGACGCTCACTTCAGCTCGATCCCCTTCAGTTCGTTCCCCTTCAGTTCGACCCGCTTCAGCTCGACCCCCTTCAGCTCGATCCCCTTCAGCTCGACCCGCTTCCCGTCGCGGACCACGGCCGCCGCGACGCGCCCGGCGGGGATCCCGGCGACCATGCGAGCGAAGGCGGCGGGTTCCCCGGTGACGGGCCGGCCCGCGAATTCGACTACGACGTCACCGACCCGGAACTCGGCCACGGCCGCGGGGGACCCGTCGAGAACCCCGACGACGCGGAGCCCGGCCCCGTTCCGCTCGGCGTCGGCCGGCGCGACCGTGGCGAGCCGCAGCCCGAGCCGCACCGGGCCAGCGACGCGGACCCCGGGCGGAACAGCCGGAACGGGCGGCGCGACCGCCGGGGGCGGGCCTCCGTTCGCGGACCGCGCCCGGGCGGCGGCCTCCTTGGCCGCGACGAACCGCAGCACCGCGTCGGGGTCGAGCGGGTTCTGCCGCCGCTGCTCGGCGGCCCGCTGGAGTTGCGTTTCGTACCACTGCGCGTCCTGCGCCAGCTTGAGCGCCACCGGGTCGGGCCGCGGTGCTTGGGGCGGCCGCCGCATCGGGGGCGCGATGCCCCCGGGCGCACCTGGCGGGGCGGGGTTGGCCGGCGGGGCCGGGGACCGGACCCGCTCCTGGACCCGCCCGGTCAGCTCCTTCTCGAGAGCTTCGAGTTCCCTCACGACCCCCTCGACGGCCTCGCCCTTCCGCGCCGCGGTCTCGACCGCGACCCGCAGCGCGACCAGTTCCCGCGGCGGCGGCACGGCCGTTCCGGGCGGCGGGTACGTCCACCCGCGGGCGAGGAGTTGGTCGAGTGCGGCGAGGGCGGTGGTCACCTCGGCGACGTTCGCGCCCCGCTTGTTCGCGGCCGCCACGGCGTCGCGGAGGTCGGACAGGTCGGGTGCGTCCGCGGCCCGGGCGGGCACGGGTAGGGCCGCGACGAGGACCGCGGTAAGGAGGAGGCGGGGCATGGGGCGAGCCTCGGCGGGGGAGTGCCGGGCCGGGCGGGGGGCGGCGGTTGCCCCGCTTCGCCCGCCCGGCCGCGGGTCAGTCGCGGACGTTGGTGCCGGTCACCTTGACCGACTTGAGCAACTCCCCGACGGTCTCCAGGTACTCGGCGGGCACCTTGTTCAGCTCGTCGGTGCGGTGGAACATCCCGTTGCCCTCAATCGTCACCTCGCTCAGCACCAGCCCGTTCTCGGCCCTGGTGCCGACGACCGTGTACGTCATGCCGCCGCGGGTGGCGACGATCGTGTACTTGCCGTTCGACAGGAGCACGCTCGTCGTCGTGCTCCTGGCCCCGCCGCCCGCCCCCGCGGGCGGGGCCGCCGGTTCGGCCCGGGGCACCGCGTCGCGGTCGCGGCGGGGCACCGGCCGGGCCGCCGGGAACTCGATCCCCTTCAGCTCGACCTTCTTCCCCTTGCGGACCACGACCGCGTCCACCTTCTCGCCCCCGCGGACCGCGTTCACCTGGCGGGTGAACTCCTCGGGCGCGTCGGTGACCGGCTTGCCGGCGAACTCGACGACCACGTCGCTGGACTTGAACCCGGCCTTCTCCGCGACCGACCCCTCCAGCACCTCGGTGATGCCGACGCCGGTGCCGGCCCCCAGGCCGAGTTGCTCGGCGACGAGCGGGGTGATCCGCTCGAGCCGCAGCCCGAGGCGGGCGCGCTCGGGGACGCGGATCGCGGGGTTCGCGAAGTCGAGGTCGGGGAACACCATCGCGCCGCCGCCGCCGTTCGCGAGCGCCTTGAGCATCAGCTCGCGGGCCTCGGCCAGCAGCTTGAGCGCCTCGGCGTCGTCCGCGTCCTTCGCCCGCATCTCGATCGCCTTGCGCATCAGGTCCTGCGCCTTCTGCAGCTCCTCGGCGTTGACGCCGGGGCGGGCCGGGAACGGGAACGGCCGCGCGAACGGCTGTTGAAAGTCCGGCCGCACGAACGGATTCGGGTTCGGGCGGATCGGCGGGTCGACCACCGGCGCGGGCTTGGGGCGGTCGAGGACGCGGCCGGTCATCGCCTTCTCAACGGCCTCGAGTTCCTTCTGGATCGCCTCGACGGCCTCGCCCTTCTTGGCGGCCGCCTCGACCGCGTCGCGGAGCGCGACCAGTTCCGGCGGCGGCGGCACGGTCTTGCCCGCTTGGGGGGCGGTCCGCCCCTTGGCGAGCGACTTCTCCAGGGCGTCGAGCGCCTGGCCGACCTCGGTGACGTTCGCGCCGCGCTTGTTCGCGGCCCTCACGGCGTCGCGGAGGTCGGACAGGTCCGGCCCCTTGTCCTGCGCGGCGGCCGTCCGCGTTCCGAACCCAACGAGCGAAGCGGCCAGTCCGAGCACGGCCAGCGCCGCGAGGGATCGGCTCTTGATGTGGTCCACGGCAGCAAGCCTCCGAATAGACGTGCGGAGCAACACCCAATCATTTCACCACCGACCCCCCGGCAAGACCAGGGGAATCGGCGCAGCGTTACACAGGTAAGACGAATCGGCAGGGCCGACGGTTCGCACCGCCGCGACCCGGTCGCGCCCGCACGGGGCGCACATTTTCGCGATTCCGGTTTGACGCGAACGGGACCGTTCGGCATGTACAAATAGCCACGTCTTCGCCGCGGCACCCAGCGGCCCCAGGGTTTGCACCCTCCGCCCCGGAACCCAGGGTTCACACCCCGGGCTACGCACTGTCGTCCCTCCGGGACTTGATGCATTGAGCCCCCGAAGGGGGCGGCAGTGCGTAGCCCAGGGTGCAAACCCTGGGTCCGCGTCCGACCCACGCATCTCCTTCCCCCCGCGTGCCCCGATGCCCACCGCCACCCTCGACATGGAGACCGTGTACGCCCGCGCCGCGGACCTCCGCGCCGACGGGTGGACCTGGACCGCCACCGCCCGCACCCTCGACATCGACCCCGAGGAGCTGAAGGCGCTGTGCCGCGGCAACCCGGTCTATCGACGCCGACTCGCCGCCGCGCGGCGGGAGTTGATGCAGGACACGCTGACCGAGTCGATGCTCGTGCTCCGCGTGCAGCTCCGCACCGGGAACCCGTCGGAGGGGCAGAAGGCGGCCGAGGCCCTGTGCCGGATCGAGAACACGTTCACCCGGCACCGGAACGCGCGGGCGAAGGAGCGCGCGAAGCGGCCCCCGCCGGACCCGCGGCTCGCGACGCTGGACGACGCACGGATCGCCCGCCAGCGGTGGTTCGCCAAGCAGGTCGACGAGGAGCTGGCGCGGCTGGGCGAGGTGTACGAGAAGGTGGACCCGGACGAGTTCTGGGACCGGAGCTACGCCTCCCTGGTCGTGTGGAAGCGCCGGCTCGCCGGCGAACTGGTCTACCCCGGCGACCTCCCGCCGCCCGAAGGCGACGACCCCGACGCCACCGGCGACCTCGCGCCCAACGCGCCGACCGACCCGAGCGCGCCGACGAGTGGCTCTCGTCCCTCTCCCCTTGCGGGAGAGGGTGGCCGCGCTTCGCGGCCGGGTGAGGGGCCGCCACCTGAGCGCCCCGGCATCGCGGCCCCCTCACCCGCCGCTCGCGGACTCGCGGCACCCTCTCCCGCGGAGGGGAGAGGGCAAGATTCTCCGGACCTCCTCCTTGGTGGGGGACAGGTCGCGACGAGTCCTCGAGTCGCGGGTGAAGGGGGAAGCGTTGACCACCCCTGTGCGTCTCCCCCCCACCCGGCTCGCAGAGCCTCGCCGCCCTCCCCCACCAGTGGGGAGGGCAAGCAGTGCAGAGCCGCAACCGGGTCCGCCCCCTGCCCATCGCCCGCGGCCGCGTCACTTCTTCCCAAGGTGCTTCCGCAGGTAGACGAGGGCGGTGAGGCGGTACGGGTCGGCGGCGGGGTCGTCGAACGGCAGCGCCTCGCGGCTGTCGGCGGGCCGCAGCGCGTGCAGGTCGGCCTGGCGGCGGAGTTCGGCGGACTTGTCGGCGGTGACGGGCACCTCCAACCCCTCGTCGGGCCGGATGCCCCAGTCGTCGGTCGGCTGGCTGTCGGGCTTCCGCATCCGGTTCTTCCCGTTGGGCCGGAACGACGTGCCGGTGGTGACGCGGAACTGCACCCCGGCGAACCCCGCGTCCCGCACGTTCTGGACCGACGCGCGGCCGACGCTCCGCTGGCCGACGACCACGCACCGGTCGTTGTCGCGGAGCGCCGAGGCGATCAACTCGCCCCCGCCGGTCGTCTCGCTCCCGACGAGCAGCACGAGCGGCAGGGTCGAGAACTGGCCGCCGCCGGGCGGGGTGCGGATCTCGTTGGCGGTCCCGGCCTGGGCCGCGTTGCGGTAGTCCATCTTGGCGATGACCGAGTTGTCCTTCAGGAACATCCCGGCGATGCGGGTGCCCGGGTCCACGTACCCGCCGGGGCACCACCGCAGGTCGAGGACCAGCGCCCGGCACCCCTGCTTCACGAGGCCGTCCATCATCTCGGCGAACTTGGCGTCGAGCCCGGTCTCGATCGGGCCGAGCCGGATGTAACCGATCTTGTACTCGCGGTCGAGCACGCAGTCCCACTTGTCGTCGGCGGTGCGGAGCACGCCGAACGCGCTCTCGGGGGCGTACGGCTCGCCCCTGAGGGTGGCGGTGAACGGCTTCTCGTCGCCGCGGCGGAACGTGAGGGTCCGGTCCTGCGCCTTGGGCCGGCCCGTGGCCGGGTCGAACGCCTGCGACGGGTTGGCGAGTTGCGCGAAGAGAGCGTTGGCGGTTTCGGGGGTGACCTCGGACCCGTTCAGGTGGGTGACGACGTCGCCCGGCTTGATGCCGGCGCGCTGGGCCGGGCTCCCGGGGATCACCCGGCGGACCCGCCACGTCGCGCCGGCGGGGGAGGCGAGTTCGTGCGCCCGCTGCACCGGCCCGAACCAGCCGGCCGGCGCGTACCGCCCGAGGGCTACCCCCTGCTCGACCTGGTACAGCGCCCACCGCATCCCGACGACGCCCTCGAGTTCGATGCCGACGCCGAAGTCCTGGTCGACCGACGCGAACGAGTTGATGCGGGCGCTGTACAGCCCGCAGAGGGGGTCGGTGGCGTGCTTGAACCCGTTCATGGCGGCGAACAGGGACCGCGCCCCGCGGAGGTTCGGGTGGTCGCCGAGGAGCACCCGAACGTCGGTCAGCACCTCGACGAGTTCGACCGCGGTGCCGGCCCGGGCGAGCGCCTCCTTCACCTTGTCGGGGACGTCGGCCCCGGTCTCCTCGTACAGCCCGCGGACCGCGGCCGCGATCAGCTCCCTGGTGTGGTCGGGCTTCGGCGTGACGTAGGTGACCGCGACCTGCTCGGCGAGCTGGTAGACCATGCGGGCGAGGTTGAGCGCCTGGTTGCGGTCGACGCCGCCGGGGGCCTTCAGGGCGGGCACCGCGGGGACCGGAGCGGGGGCGGCCGCGGCGGCGAGCAGGGCGAGGGCAACGAGTCCGGTCATGGTGTCCCTTCCGGCGGGTGGGCACCCTTGAGTGTCCCGCGTGTGCCGCCGGCGTGCAAGGCACGGTTCGTAACATTGCAGGGACAGAGGACAGAGGGCGGGAACGGTGCTGGGCGAACCCTGAGCGCCAGCGAGGGGGTGCGCCTCACCCCCTCGCTGGCGCTCAGGGTTCGCCCACCCACAGCGTCTTCCCCTCCGTGCCCGTGCCCGATTCGTTCCGCCGCCCCCGAACCCCGAGGTTCCCGTGACCGACCCGATGTCCCAGCTCCCCGCGGTGGTGTGGCTCGCCCGGCACGCCGAGACCGCCGCGCCGACGGTGTTCCACGGGGCCGAGTCGGACGTCGCGCTGGGCGAGCACGGCCACGGGCAGGCGCGGGCGGCGGCGGGGTGGTTCGCGGAGCAGGGGCCGACGGCGGTGGTGTCGTCGGCGATGGTGCGGGCGTTCGACACGGCGGCCCCGATCGCGGCGGCGTGCGGCGTCCCGCACCTGGTCGAACCGCAGCTCCACGAGCGCAAGGTCGGGCCGCTGTCGCGGATGCCGCGGGCCGAGGCGGACCAGGTGTGGGACGCGACGACGGCCCGGTGGGTCGCGGGCGACACGGGCTACTCGGTCCCGGGGATGGAGTCGTTCGACGAACTCCGCGCCCGCACGCTGCCGGCGTTCGAGCGGGCGGTGCGGGCGCACCCGGGCGGGCGGGTGGTGGTCGTGTGCCACGGGGTGGTGTGCAAGGTGCTGCTCCTGAGCATCCTCCGGGGCCGCGGGCCGGGCGACTGGGTGAACATCGGCAAGATCCCCAACCTGGCGACGAGCGTGCTGGTCCCGGAGCCCGACGGACTCTGGCGGGCCGAGGAACTCTTGTTCGTGCCGCCGCCGGTGCTCGCCGCGAACGCCGCCGCGGGCACCGACCCGAGCGTGCGGAAGACGGAAGCATAGGGAACGTGGAGTGCGGAGTGTGGAATGCGGAATTCAAGCAAAGGCAGAACCCAACGGACCCGTCGCACGCCGGGCCGCGGCGCGCGATTCTTGACTCCGATTTCCGCGTTCCGCACTCCGCACTACCCGACGGGTCCGATTGTGCGGTTCGGATGAAGTGGTCCGGCGGGCCGGTCGATACCTGCTGTGAGCAGTGGGCCACGCCCGGCCAGAACGGGATCGCTGGGGGGACTCCGACCGCGACGCGGGCGGAGCCGGCGAAGCTGGGGGCGGCCCCTTGCAGGGGGAACGTGCATGACCGGCGAAGAGGTGCTTGCCCCGGTGAGCGAGACCGAGACCCTCCGGCAGCAACTGCTCCAGGCCCAGCGCCTGAGCAGTGTCGGGGAGTTGGCGTCGAGCATCGCCCACGAGTTCAACAACATCCTGACCACGATCATCAATTCGGCCAAGCTCGGGATGCGGAACCCGGACGTGGGCGACAAGCAGACGGCGTTCGAGCGGGTCATCAAGGCGGGCCAGCGGGCCGCGGTGATCGCCGGGGGCATGCTCGGGTTCGCCCGCAAGAGCGGGAGCCACCGGCAGAACTGCGACATCGCCCGGCTCGTCGAGGAGGTCCACATCCTCACCGAGAAGGAGCTGCTCAAGTCGCGGGTCCACGTGGACATGAAGTTCCACGCGCGGCCCCGGGCCTGGGCCGTCCCCGGGCAGATCGAGCAGATCCTGGTGAACCTGATCCTCAACGCCCGGCAGGCGATGCCGACCGGCGGGCGGCTGAAGATCGAGGTCCGCGAGAACGCCGACGGCGACACGGTCGAGGTGAAGGTCGCCGACACCGGCACCGGCATCCCGCCCGAGCAGATGCGGATGATCTTCGAGCCGTTCTTCACCACCAAGCAGCCGGACGAGTACGGCCGCGGGGGCACCGGCCTGGGGCTGAGCGTGTGCCGGCAGATCATCGAGCAGCACCAGGGCCGTATCCGGGTCGAGAGCGTCGTCGGCAAGGGCTCGACGTTCACCCTCAAGCTCCCGAAGCGGCTCCCGGACGACCCCGAGTGAGCTTTTGGCGAACCCTGAGCGCCAGCGAGGGGGTGTGTCCACCCCCTCGCTGGCGCTCAGGGTTCGCCC
>NZ_JBHYGG010000272.1:0-42312 GCF_051859125.1 Gemmata sp. | reverse complement strand
CTGAGGACTCGTTATCCCTCGATCACCCGCACGGCGCGACCCCGGTCGTACTGCACCCACACGCGGCGGGCGTCGTCCCACGCGAGGCCGGTGAAGTCGCGGGCGGGCGTTCCGCCCGTTGGCGGTCCCTCGAACCAATCCGCCACCCGCTCCTGCACCTCGCGGGCACGCGCCCGCATCCGCACCGCGGCGAGTTCGCCCTGGCCCAGCAGCCAGACCATCACCGCGACCGCGATCAACCCGAAGTGGCCGTTGAGCAACCCCAGCAGGATGAACACGCCGGCGACGACCGAGCCGACCCCGACGGCGATCTCCGTCGCCCGGACGCGGCTCATCCGGCTGGCGAGCAAGGCCCGCAGCACGCGGCCCCCGTCCATCGGGAAGCACGGGAGCAGGTTGAACGCCGCGAGCACGACGTTCGCCACGAGCAATCGCGCCAGGAACACGTCGAGGCCGCCGGTCGGGCCGGCCAGTGACAGCGGGGCGATCAGCGACGCGCCGAGCAGGCCCGAGAACAGCGACAGCGCGATGCCGATGTTCACCGCCGGGCCGGCGAGCGCGATGGCGATCTCGCGGCCGGGCCGCTCGGGCATGCGTTCCAGCGACGCGATGCCGCCGAGCGCGTAGAGGGTGATGTCGCGGGTGCCGATGCCGTAGTACCGGGCCGCGAGCGCGTGGCCGAGTTCGTGCAGGGCGATGCACCCGAAGACCGCGAACACGAAGGCGAGGCCCGTCCCCGCTTCCGCGAGCCCGGCCCCGGCCGACAGGTCGCTGAACAAGACGAACAGCGGCAGCAGCCAGAACGTCCCGTGGACGTACAGGTCGATGCCGAACACCTTTCCGAGTTTGAGCGAGCCGAACATGGTGAACACCTTTCCGGGGCGGTTGCGCACTGCCCCATACCAGTATTCGATACCGGACGCGGCGTATTGGATTCTCGCAATGCCTGGCGCGCGAAGCCGCAAGCGGCCCGGACCAGGGGCAAGCCGCTTCGGGCTTCGCGGCACCCAACTCAGAAGAAGAACATCGCTACGAATTTGAAGAAGATGACGATGCCGAGTACGTCCGACAGGGTGGCAATGAACGGCGCCGACATCAAGGCCGGGTCCTTGCCGACCGCCTTGATAAGCAGCGGCAGCATGGACCCGATCACCGCCCCGCACAGGCAGATGCCCATGACGGCGAACGTCACCGCCCAGTTCAAGTTCCAGAAGAAGCCGTCCGGCAACTTCACCAGCACGGTCTCGGGCGTAGCCAGGTAGGTCCGGACCACCGAGAGCACCCCGAGCCCGCCGGCCAGCGCGACGGCCATGAGCAACTCCCGGCGGAACACGAGTAGCCAGTCTCGGGTGCGGATCTCGCCCAGGGCCAGGGCGCGGATGACGAGCGTCGAGGCCTGTGAGCCGGCGTTCCCTCCGACCGACAGGCACAGCGGCACGAACACCATCAGGTACGCGACCCGCTCCAGTTGCGACTCGTAGTGGGCCATCGCGTTGATCGTGAACATCTGGAAGAAGAACAGGATGGCGAGCCACTTCCCGCGGCTCCACCACACCTGCCAGAACCCCGCGTCCAGGTACGCCCCCTCGATCGGCCCGACGCCGGCCTGCCGCTGCAGGTCCTCGGTCGCCTCGCGCTGCACGAGGTCGAGCACGTCGTCGTGGGTGACGATGCCGAGCAGGCCGAAGTTGTCGTCCACGACCGGGGCGGCGATGAAGTCGTACCGGGCGAAGAGCTGCGCCACCGCCTCCTTGTCCTGGTCGTACCGGAGGGTGGCGAGGTCCGTCTCCATCAGGTCGCGGACGATCGCGTGCCGCGGGGCGAGGATCAGGTCGCGGAGCGAGATCACGCCGAGGAGCCGCCGCGGGGCCAGGCTCCCGTCGCCGCGGCGGGCCGCGTCGTCCACCACGTAGATGTAGTAGATGGTCTCCTTGTCCGGGGCCTGGGCGCGGAGCTGGTCGACCGCCTCCGCCGCCGTCGCGGCGGCCGGGAGCCAGGCGTAGTCGGTCGTCATGATCGACCCGACCGTGTTCTCCCCGTAGCTGAACAGCGTCGCGATGTCCTTGCGGTCGGCCTCGTCGACGAGCCGCATCACCGACTCGGTCACCCGCCCCGGGAGCCGCTTGAGCAGGTCCACGCGGTCGTCGTGCGACATCTTCGTGAGGAGCTGGCCCATCTGCGGCCGGGCCTTCTCGGCCATTTCGACCTGAGCGGCCGGCGGGAGGTACTCGAACACCGCCGCCTGCGTGCGGATCTCGGCCTGGCTGATGACCTCCCAGAGCTGCTCGGGGGTGAAGTCGTCGTCGAGCGCCTCGGCGACCGTGGCCGGGTGCAGCGACTCGCAGAACTCGCGGAGCCCCGGCGCGTTCTCCTCCGCGAGCATCATCCGGACTTCGGGGCTGAACAGCGGGTGGGGCATGGGAAATCCGAAATTCGAAGCACGAAACTCGAAATGAAATCCGCGGTCCCTCGGGCCGTTTCGGTTTCGGATTTCGTGCTTCGAATTTCGAGTTTTAGTCGATCACGACGTTGTCGATGAGTCGCGTGGTGCCGAGGAACACCGCGACGGCGACCAGCGCCTCGCGGTCGAGCCGCGAAAGGGGCTGGAGCGTGTTCGCGTCGAGGACGCGGGCGTAGTCCACCCGTGCGCCGGGGACCGCGGCGAGTTCCGCGGCGAGGGCCGACTCCAGCCGGGCCACGTCGATCTCGCCGGCCGCGGCACGCGCCTGAGTGTTCCGGAGCGCCCGGTAGATCGCCGGGGCCAGTGCCCGTTCCGCGGGGGAGAGGTAGCGGTTCCGGGAACTCATCGCCAGCCCGTCGGGCTCGCGCACCGTGGGCTCGACCCGCACGGCGACCGGCACGTTAAGGTCGCGGACCATCTGGCGGACGATGCGGGCCTGCTGCGCGTCCTTCGCCCCGAAGTGCGCCGCGTCGGGCTGCACGATGTTGAACAGCTTCAGCACCACCGTGCAGACACCGCGGAAGTGGCCGGGCCGCGCCGGGCCGTCGAGTTCCGCGTCGAGTTCCTTGACCTCCACGAACGTAACGGACCGCTCGGGGTACATCTCCGCGGCGCTCGGTGCGAAGATCAGGTGCGCGCCGGATTCGCTGCACAGCTTCTGATCGGCTTCCAGCGTCCGCGGGTATTTGGCGAAGTCTTCTTTTGGCCCGAATTGCGTCGGGTTCACGAACACCGACACGACCACGAACTGCGACGCCGCGGCCGCCGCCCGCACGAGCGAGGCGTGCCCCTCGTGGAGCGCGCCCATCGTCGGCACGAAGCCGATCGTCTTCCCCGCACGCCGTGCGGCGGCGACGGCCTCGCGGACTTCGGCGACGGTGGTGACGACCGGGGCGAGCATGCGGGACTTCGTGGTTTCTGCACGGTGGCACAGGCCCCTGGCCTGTGGAAACAGCAGCACAGGCCAGAGGCCTGTGCCACCAAACGGAACACGCGGCCAACCGTCTCAGCGGACCGGTTCGAGCTTCACGTCGGGCTTGCCGGCCGCGTCGAACTGGATCTGACCCTTAAACTTCGGCTCGGGCGCCGCGCCGGTCTTGGACGCGACCTTCACGTCGTCGCCGACCTTCTTGTTCGCGGGGACGAACCCGAGCACGAGCGACACGAACAGGTTCTTCTCGTCGCCCCTGAGTGGGTACGCGGTGACCTCCGCGAGCGCCAGGAACGGCACCTTGCCGTTGATCTGCGGCCCGAGCTTCGAGAGGTCCGGGAGGTTCTCGGCCGGGAGCCGCTTCATCAACTCGCGGTCCACCGCCCCGCCGACGAGGTCGAGCAGCGCGTTGAGCTGGATCACGCGGGCGACGTCGAGCCGCGGGAACCCGACGAGCGGCGCGGTCGGGTCGATCCACACCTTGCTCGCGCCCTCCTTGAGCTCGAGCTTCCCGGCCTCGCTCCACACCAGGTCCTTCGTGACGCGGACGCGGAACGTGACCTCGCGGACGCTCCCTGGTTGGGACTTGCTGTCGCTGTGGAACCCGGCCGCGACCTCGCAGGTGAGCGTGTTGCCGGTGACGGCCACGTCGAGCGACTGGATGTCCACCACGTAGATCATGTCGCCGCCCTCGACGATCCGCTCGACGGCGTTCTGCACCACGGGCCGCTCGGCGATCCGTTCGAGGAGCGGGCGGGGGTCCTGCGGGCGGCGGTTGAAGAGCCGCGGGCGGCCGGCCGGCGGCCCCGGCTCGGGGACCTCGCGGACGTCGGGCACCGGGACCGGTTGCGGAAGGGGTTGCGGCACCGGCTTCGCAGCCGGCAGCGGCACGGGCAGTTGACCCTCAACGGGCCTGACCTCGGGGGCCTTCGCGGGCAGAGCCGGTGGCGGCGCGAGCCGCGGGTCGTTGGTCTTCACGATCAGCGGCAGCACCGGCTCGACCTTGGGGTCGGCGTTCGGGTTCGCCTTCAGCGCGATGCCGCGGATCATCTGCTTCTTGAGGTCGGCGAGCGAGACGGTGAGTTCGACGGGGATGAGCGTGACCGGGACCGGGGCGGGCGGCGGCTGGAGCGCGGGCACCTTGCCGGGGGGCGGAACGGGCAACTTACCCGGCGGCGGGAGTTGCGGCAGATCGGCGGGCGGCGCGGCCAGTGCCAGGCACGAGGCGATCAGGCACGCGAGGGCCGCCAACCCGAACACACTGGGTCGAACGCTGGTCCGCGACATCCCGTACCTCCTGTTGAACCGGCGGTGCTTCCCCGAACGCACGAATTATACTCGCGAACGCCGTACCGGTCTCAACTTGCCCCGGGCCGCAAACTTTCCGGCAGCCCGGTCACGGTCCGCAGCGTCCGCAACATCAGGTCGCTCGCCCCGAGTTCGGCCCACTTCTCGACGAGGTCGAGGACGAGCGCGAACCGGTACTCCTCCCCAACGGCCGTGAGAAATGCGTTGACCTTCTCGTGCGGCGTTCCGCTCAACTCGCCGCCGGCGACGGCGCTGCGGGTGCGGGACACGAGGAACCACAGCGCCGTTTCTGTTCTCGGCAGTCGGGCTGCGTCTTCGACGTAGTCCGCCACCGGCCGCAGGTCGCCGAGTCCCTCCTCGCACAGGGCGCAGAACAGCGCCGCGTCGTGCGCCGTGACGCGGCCGAACGCGAGCGCCCGGCGCTCCTCGGCCGATAGCTCGCCGCGGGCCTCCGCGAGGTCGAGGTCGCGCGAGAGCAGCGCCCACGACCGCGGCGTCGAGAACGGCACCGGGTCGGCCGGCACCGGGCGCTGCAGGGCGGTCGGGACGAACTTCACGAACCCGCGCACGTCCGCCCGCACGCCGCTCGCCTCCGCCCACGCGAACCACTCCGCGGCGTCCACGCGAACCGGCAGCACGAACACGCGGTTCACGAGTGCGCTCGAAAGAGTGCGAACGATCGCGCGGTCGACGCCTCGATTTCCGGCCGCGACCACCCACGTGCCCGGCGGCAGCCGGTACTCGCCGATGCGGCGCTCGAGGAGCAGCGAGTAGAACGCCTTCTGCACGTCGGGCGGGGCGGCCGGGAGTTCGTCGAGGAACAGGCAGAACGGCTTCCCGTCGTCGGGAAGGAGCAGCCGCGGCGGGCAGAACACGGCGCGATCGCCGATCACCTTCGGCACGCCCGACACGTCCTCGGGTGCGATCTGCGTTCCGAGGAGGGACCGCACGACGAGCCCGGCGTCGCGGGCCGCCTGTTCGACCGCCGCGGACTTCCCGACCCCCGGCGGCGACACCAGCAACACGCTCTGGGCGTCCGCGAGGCAGCGGAGCAACTCCTTCGCTTCGGCGAGCGTGACGGCGGTCGGCTGGGGGTTCGCCATCGGTGAGCGTCAGGCGGCCGAGGACGCGGCCTCGGGCGGGTGAGGGGTCGGTTCGGCGGCCGGGTCCGGCGGCCCCGCGTGCGCCCGCAGCGCCACCGCGACCTGCGGGAAGACCAGCAGCGAGATCATGCCGGCCCCGACCAGGGCGGCGGCGGTGCCGGGTCGCATCTGCCCGGTCTCCACGCCGACCTCGGTGATCGCGACGACGACCGGCAGCGCGGCGGCGGAGTAGAACGCGAGCGCCAGCCGGTCGCGGCCCCCCAGTTCGCGGCGGTACAGGAACACCGGCAGGCCGCGGACCACGAGGAACAGGCCGAGGAACAGCGGCACGCACGCGAGCGCCTCGCCGCTTTCGAGCAGCGCCTTCAGGTCGAACTTGACGCCGGTGACCACGAAGAAGATCGGGATCAGGAACCCGAACCCGAGCCCGTCGAGCTTGTGGTGGAACGGCTCCGCCTCCTCCCCGCGGGTCACCACGCCGACGATCATGCCGGCGGCGAACGCGCCGATCAACAGCTCCAGGCCGAGCTCCCCGGCGGCGACCACCAGGGCGGCCGTCAGCAGGACCGCGAGCCGCACCGGGAGTTGACTCGTCTTGTGCAGGTGCCGCTTGAGCAGCACGAGGAACCGGGGCGGCTGGACCCGCATCGCGGTGACCGCCGCGGCCACCGCGACGGCCACGAATCCCGCGAGGACGAGCACGTTCCCCTCGAACGTCTTTTCCGCCGTGAGCGGCACCAGCGACAGCAGCAGCAGCGGCCCGAACTCGCCCATCGCACCGGCCGCGAGCGTGAGCGTTCCGAACCGCCGGGTCAACTCGCCCGCGTCGCGGAGGATCGGGAGGAGCGCGCCGATCGCGGTCGTGGTGAGGGCGACGGCGACGAGCAGCGGCGGCCCGATCAGCCCGGACCAGCTCAGGAGGCCCGCCGCGCCGAGCCCGAGCGCCAGCGACGCGACCCACCCGCCGACCGCCAACTGCGCCGGGCGGCCGCGCATGCGGCGGAAGTCGAGTTCGATCCCGGCGAGGACGAAGAGGAAGCACAGCCCGATCGACCCGAGTGCGGTGACGATGCCTTCCGGGCGGACGAGGCCGAGCACCTGCGGGCCGACCACGATCCCCAGCACGATCTCCAGCACGACCCCGGGCACCCGGAAGCGGAACGGCAACTCGGCGATGAGCGGGGCCACGACGGCGATCAGCGAGATCACCAGGACGGGGTGGTAGTGGGGGTCCATCGCGGCCGCTCCGGTTGCCCGTGGACACGGACCCGCGCCCCGCCGTACAGGCGGCGGTTCGCGGGTCGGTCGTAACGGGGTGCGACTGCCTGACTCTACCGGCGAAATGAAGTGGGAACCACCGGATTCCGGCCCCCGCGCCCGTTCCGGCGGGTGCCGGTGGGGGGCTGTAACGCTTGCACCGGGCCGTTCAGTTTAAAGGGGCGTACCGAACGCCAGCCCGTGCCGTGCGAGGGACCGCGGGTCAGGGGAACTTCTCGCCGGCCCACGCCGCGGCGAACCGGCGGGCGTCGTCGTCGCTCACGCGGCCCACCGCCAGCGCCCGGACCAGCGGCCCCGTGAGCACCCCGCGTGCGGCGACGAGGTCGAGCGCCCGCGACAGCGAGGCCCACGCCCGCGGGGTCGAGAACGGCGCGGCTCGGTCCGGCACCGGCCGCAGGAGCGCGTCGGGGTTCTGCTCGATGAACGCCAGCACGTCGGCCCGCACCCCGCTCCGCCGCGCCCATTCGAGCCACTCGGCGACGTCGATGCGGACGTTCAGGATGAGTACGCGGTTCACGAGCGCGCTCGAGATGGTTCGCACCAGTGCCTTATCCTCGGCGCGGTTGCCGGCGGCCACGACCCAGGTGCCTTCGGGCAGCGCGTACTCGCCGATGCGGCGCTCGAGGAGCAGCGAGTAGAACGCCTTCTGCACGTCCGGGGCGCACGCCGGGAGTTCGTCGAGGAACAGGCAGAACTTCTGCGGGTTCTCGGGGAGCAGCACCCGCGGCGGGCAGAACACGGACCGCTCGCCGACGATCCGCGGCACGCCCGAGACGTCCTCCGGCGCGATCTGCGTGCCGAGGAGCGACTTGCACTCCAGCCCCGCCTCCGCGGCCGCCTGCCGCACGACGTCCGACTTGCCGACGCCCGGCGGCGACAGCAGCAGCACGCTCTGCTCGTGCGACAGGCACGCGATGAGTTCCCGCGCCTGGGAGAGCGTGACCGTCTCGGTGAGGGGGCTCGAAGTCATGGTCGTTCGCGAGCGTGAGGGGTCACACCTTCCAACTGTACGGGCAGTGCAGGGGGCGGTCGAACACCGCCTTCTTGGCGAGGTCGCCCGAATCGGGGACGGGTTCGGGCCTCTCGCGGATCTGGTGAATCAACAGCGAGCGCACCGCGGCCCCGTCCATCGCGAAGGCCGCGACGAGCGCGGCCTTCAGCACCTCGAACGCGAGTTGGTGCGGGTCCACGGGGTAGCCGGGCGGCGGCGCGTCGGCGGTCCCCTTGCGGGCGTTGTAGAGGAGGACGAACGCCCACGGGAGCGCCGGCCACGGCCCGGCGGCCCCGGCCGCGGGCGGCACGAGCCACTGCCCGAGCTTGTCGAACTGGCGGACGAACAGCCCCGGCAGCGCCGCGAGGAACGCGCCGCGGGCCGCGAGCAGGTCGGCGAGCGCCTGCACCTCGGGCACCTTCAAGAGCTGGTCGAGCCGCCCGACGCGGCCCGGCGTGTCGGCCCGGAGCAGTTTCCCAATGGCGTCGGCGACGGGGCCGGCGTTGTCGCCGCGCTCGGCCCACTCGAACACCGGCTCCAGGTCGAACCAGAACCACAACTCGCCGAGCACCCGGGGGCGGGCGTTGAGCAGCGCGACGAGGGCGGCTTCGAGGTCGTCGGGCTCCGCGGCGGCGACCGCTCGCGCCGCACCGCGCCAGTCGGCGCATTGGGTGAGGCGCTGACCGAGTTCGTGGAGTGCGGGGAACGGTTCGCGGCTCGAGAGGTGCGAACCGAGGTGCGTTGCGAGCGGGGCGACGTTGTGGCCGGCCGGCTTCTTCTTCTTGCCGCGGCGGCCGCCGGCCGAGTTGCGGCCGGTGAGTTCGTCCTCGAGTTCCTCCGCCGCGCGGGCCTTTGGGTCGAACCGCGGGTCGGGTTCTGCTTCCGAGACCTCGATTCTCTCAAGGTCCGCGTCCCCGGCCAGCCCCGGCAAGTCGCCCTCGCGGACGAACCCGTGCCTCACGAGGTACTGCGCCTCTTCGCGGGTGAGCGCGCCGCGCGTCCAGAAGTGTTGCACCAACTGCTCGATCACACGCATGCGTCGCGCCCCGACGGTCGGCCGACCGTGGCGGTCATTCTATCACGACCGCCGGGAAGTCGGAACGCGAGGCCCGCTCAGTGCCGCAGCAGGAACTCGTTGAGGTTCATGAGCGCGTGCTGCACGTCCTGCAGCCCGGCGGCGCGGTCCTTGACCCCCGCGAGGTGCTTCGTTACCAGCTCCCTCTCGTGGGCGGTCGGGCGGCGGCTCAGGGTCGCGAGGTAGATGTGCTCGACGGCCGCGGCGTCGTCTCGGCCGGCCCTCATGAGTACGGCGACGCGCCCGTCGGCGGCCTTCACCTTGGCGAGCACGTTGGCGTTGTTGAGCAGGTGGAGCACCTGCGGCAGCGCCGGGTCGTCCTCGCGGGCGCACTCGCAGATCACGTCGCGGACCGGCTTCGAGAACGCCATCAGGAACGGGTGGGCGATGCCGCCCTCGGGCAGCGCGATCGCCCGCGTGCCGACCGGGAACCCCTTGAACGTCTCGGGCACGCCGGTCGCGCTCGACACCGCGTCGAGGATCTGCTCGGCGGTCAGCATCCGCACCTGCGCGGCGACGAAGTACCGGTCCGGGCTCGCGGCCTGCTGCGACTGTTGCGGCAGCTCCGACGAGAGCTGGTACGTCCGCGAGTTGAGGACCACGCGGATCAGCGGCTTGAGCTTGTAGCCGCCCTTCGCGAACTCCTTCGAAAGCGCGTCGAGCAGCTCCGGCGAACTCGGCGGGTTCGTGTCGCGGAAGTCGTCCACCGGGTCCACGATCCCCTTGCCCATCAGGTGGAACCACACGCGGTTCACCACCGACGGGGCGAAGTACTTGTTCCCCGGCTGTGTGAGCCAGTCGGCGAACTTCTCGCGGCGGTCGTCGTCCGGGGCGAGCGCGACCGCGGTGCCGAACGCCTGCGGCTGCTGCGGCTTCCGGGTCAGCGGGTTGTTGACCTCGCGGCCCGGCTGGAGGAACACGACCTCGTCGTCCAGCCCGAACTGCGTGCCCTTGAACTGCACGCGGGCGAAGAACGCGGCGAGGCCGTAGTAGTCGGTCTGCGTGATGTTCTCGAACGGGTGGTTGTGGCACTTGGCGCACTGCATCCGCACGCCCAGAAACAACTGCGCCGCGGCCTCGGCCGAGTCCTCGGGGGTGCGGGTGACGCGGTAGAAGTTGGCCCCGGGCTTGTTCAGCGTGTTGCCCGTGCCCGTCAGGAGTTCACGGGCGAACTGCGTCACCGGCTTGTCCTCGGCCATGCTCCGCACGAGGTAGCGGTGGAAGCTGTGGACGCCGCGCTCGCTGATGGTGACCGGGCTCCCGCGGAGCACGTCGGCCCACTTCAGCGCCCAGAACTGCGCGTACTCTTCGCGCTGGAGCAGGTGGTCGATGAGCTTCGCTCGCTTGTCGGCGGCTTTCGAGTCGAGGAACTCGCGAGCGACCTCGGCCGTCGGCAGCGTGCCGGTCACGTCGAGGTACACGCGGCGCAGGAACACCTCGTCGCTGCACACGGGAGCGGGCGAGAGTTGCAGCTCCTTCTGCTTGGCGAAGAGCAGTTCGTCCACGAAGTTCGCCGGGGGCGGGCCGCGGAACTGGTACGCCGGATCGGGCTTCACCCACGCGAGCCGCGTGCTGGTGATCCCGGTCAGGAACCGGGCCAGGACCGCGACCTCGCCGGTGCGAGCAAACGTGACGAGCCCGTTCTTGGTGACCGGGGCGACCGTGGCGTCGTTCGACGAGAACACGGTCATGTTCGTGACGTCGCGGGTCGAGCCGTCGGCGAACGTCGCCCGCACCGCGAGTTGCACGCTCGGCTGGTCGACGGGCAGGTGCCGCGAACCGGGCGACACTTCGACCTTCACCAGCGCCGGCGGGGAGTCGTCGCGGCACCCCTCGGCGACCCACCGGAGGATCGTCTGGTACACGGGTTCGCTGCGGCCCATGAGCGCGCCGCCCAGGTGCCCCACGCGGCCGCTGCCCTTCTGGAGCACGAGGCTGTCGTCGGGCGCGTGGCGGTTCACGCGGCGGCCGCCGGTCTCCTTGACGAGCGTGTTGAAGTCGAACGCCGGGTCGGCCCCGCGGAGCGACAGGCGGAACCCGTTCTTCCCCTGCGGCGACCCGTGGCACGCGCCGGAGTTGCACCCGACCCGCGACAGGGCCGCGATGACGTCCGTGCGGAACGACACGGGCGGCTCGGCCGGCGGCGCGGCAGCAAGAAGGGCGGTCAGTGCGAGTGCGGCGATCATGAGGGACTCCACCATTCAGAACGGTGGGGCGGGCATTCGTGCCCGCCCGCAGCCGCCACGGGGGGCAGGCATTCTCGCCCGCCCCACCAGAGTTCGGGTTACTTCTTCTTGGGCGGTTCGACCTTCTTGATCTCGACCTCGACCGGGTGGGCCCGCACTTCTTCCTCGAAGCCGCCGACCTCGCCCGTCGCGTGAACGCTGATGGGCTGCTTGCGGGGCTGCGCGTCGGCGGTCGTCTTCACGGTGAACTCGACGGCCGTCTCGCCCCTGGGCACGGTCAGGTGCTCGGGGTACTCGGCGCCCTGCGTCGGCGACAGGTGCAGCTTCACCGGGCCGTCGAACGTCTTCAGCCGCGAGACGGTCAGCTTCACGGTGGCGAACTCGCCCGGCAGCAGCGCCACCTTCACCGGCTCCGGGGCGAACCGGAACGCGGTCACGATGTCGAGGTCGAACGTCCGCGTGAGCGCCACGCGGCGGCCCTTGTGGGTGCCGGTCGCGGTCACGTCGACGCGGGCCCTCGCAGTGTTGGTGAGGATCTTCGAGACCACCACGCCGGCCACCGCGGGCTGCTTCGCGGTCGCCTCGGGGAACTCGGCGTACACGCGGGTGCGGCCCTCGGTCTTCGCACCGAGTTGCCCGCCGACCGCGTGGAACGTGACCGGCCCGTCGAAGTCCGCGGCCCGCGTGGTGGCGACCGGGATCGGGGCCGTGCGGTAGCGCGAGAGCGTGACGGTCTCTTCGGGCAGCTCGAACGTGAAGTGGCTCGGCGGCGTGACCTGTACGGCGAACCGGTCCGTGAGCGCCGGCGGGAGCCGGGTCTGGTCCTCGCGGAGCGCGATCGGGATGAGATCGACGTTGTGGTACTTCTTGTCGATCAGCGGCCGGGTGCGGACGGCGACGCGCTCGCGCTCGGTCACCATCGAGAGGGCGTAGAAGCTGCCGCCGGGGGCGCGCCGGAGTTCGGGGGTCTTCTCGTACTCGGCGATCATCTGAACGGTGTGGACGCCGAGCGGCGCGCCGGCGGCAGCTTCGAGCTTGCAGACGACGCTGCTCGCGGTCGCCGGAATCTCACTCGGCGTGAGCCTGAGGCCGGGCGGGTTCCCCGCGAGCGACAGCGTGATCGGCCCCGCGGTGCCGGTCCGGGTCACGAGGATCGGCACCGTCTGGTAGCTGCCCTGCGGAACGGTGAGCCCCTCGACTTCGGCGGTCAGCACGGGCGGGAACGGGTCGCTACGCACCCGCAAACAGAAGGCGTGCGAGTCGCTGCCGTCGCGCAGCACGTCCCGCACGACGATGCCGTACTCGCCGGTCGCCGGGGCGGTGAAGTCAAGAGACGCCTCGGCCCCGGTCGGCCCGTCGGCGGCGCGGCGCTGCTCGCGGCCGAAGCGGTCGGTCACCGAGACTTCGAGGTCGGCGGGGGAGTTCAACACCTTCGATTCGGCCCGCACGAAGATCCGCTCGCCCTTGGCGAGTGGCACAACGAACGCGACCGGCCGGCCCGGTTTCCGTAGCACGCCGCACAGCGAACCCGGCACCGCGGCCGGCGTCGCCTGGAATCGGCCGAGCGCAACACTGCGGGCGAGCGGCTGAAACAGGTTCGCACGCGCCGGCGTCATCAGGAACGCGACCTGCGCCGCCGGCGACGTGGCCTCGGCGAACCCGCCGTCACGCGACTCGTCGAAGTCGCGGGCGACGGTCACCGGCCCCTCGGCCGTCGAGACCGGCACCCACGCCGAGCCCTGATCGCCGGCCCGCTTGGGGCTGGTCATGAACGTGCCGGAGACGCGGTCCGGTACGCTGGCGGCCGGCACCCCCGCGACGCGCTCGGTGGGGAAGCGGCCGACGCGCAAGATGTAGTGGTTGTGTTCCGACGCCTTCAGCCGGGCGTCGCGGAGTTCGAGAGTGTAGGTGCCAGCCTTCGCGAACGTGTGCCCGAACCGGAAGTCGAAGTACAGCCCGGGGTCGTTGTCGCGCTCGAGCACGAACGCGCCGGCCGAGTCGCGGACGGTCAGGAGCGGGTCGGCGTCCTTCCCGAGCCGGTTGGCGACGGCCTCGAAGCACACCCGCTCGCCGGCCGTTACGGTGACCGCGTACCGATCGGCCGCGCCTTCGGTGAACGTGCCGACGACGCACGCCGGCGGGCTCAGTGACACCGGGGTGTCACCCGGGGCGCGCTCCTTTACCGGCAGGTCTTCGAGGTGGAACAGGACGGCGTTCGTGAGCCCGTCGCGGGTGGCGAGCCGCAGCCCGCACACGCCGACGGGCGCGTCCGCGGCGACCGCCAGGTCGAACACGAGCTTCCCGGGCTCGCTGCTCACCGGCCTGGCGGAGATCGCGCCCTTCGGAAGCGCCGCCCACACGTCGAGGCCCGGCCCGAGGTCCTTGCCGACGAACGCGACCCGCGTGGTCTTGCCGACGGCGGCGACCGGCGGCGACGCGCTGTCGACGAACCCCTGGGCCGCGGCGACGGCCGGGAGCGCAACAATGGCCAGGAGCGAGACGAGGGATCGCATGGCGTGTCCGGGCGTGCGGGCTTCGGGCGGGTGACCGTGCGGTCGGCGGGCGGGCAAAAATCGTCGGCGGGAAATACTGGCGGGCGGGTCGGTCGTTATGGTACACTCTCCTTCGTTGGATTGCACGCTGTTTTTCCCGCCTGCCGAAATCGAGGGGACGCACCCGTCCCCGCACGCCAAAGACACACGGGTTCTCGCACCCGACCCGCCACGCCCGGAGTCCTCTCATGCTGAACTTGTGGGGTTCCTCGCCGCTCGACCGCCGCGAACTGATCCGCGTCGGCGGCCTCGGCCTCGCCGGCCTCTCGCTCCCGCGGTTGCTGGCCAACACCCCCGCACCGAGCGGCCCGAAGCCCAAGAGCTTCGGGCAGGCCAAGAACTGCATCCTCCTGTACCTGTCCGGCGGCCCGGCCCAGCTCGACACGTTCGACCCGAAGCCCGACGCGCCCGACGACATCCGCGGGCCGTTCTCGACGATCGCCACGAAGCTCCCGGGCGTGCGGTTCACCGAACTCGTCCCGCACACCGCGAGCTGGATGCACAAGGCGGCGCTCGTGCGCACCATGTGGCACGAGCACAACGACCACGGCCGCGGGACGTACTGGATGGTCACCGGCGTGCCGTACTCCGGTGGCGTCCCCGAGGTGAACAGCATGTCGCGGCAGGACATGCCCCACATGGGGGCGGTGCTGGCGAAGCTCGCCCCGGGGCAGGGGCCGCTGCCGGCGTGGGCGATGGTCCCGCACCGCATGGACGTCGCCGGCGGCCGCCGGGCCGGGCAGTTCGCCGGGTCGCTCGGGCCGAAGTACGACCCGCTCCTCCCCGGCGGCAACCCGAACGACGACGACTTCAAGCTCGACCACCTGCCGCTCGTCGCCAACGAGCGGCCCGACGCGCTGAAGCGGCGGCTGTCGCTCGTCGACCAACTGAACGCCGAGTCGAAGCCGCTGAACAGCCTCGCGATGAGCAGCACGATCAAGGACAGCCAGGCGAAGGCGGTTCAGGTGATCTCGTCCGACCGGGTGCGGAAGGCGGTCGACCTGAGCGCCGCCGACCCGAAGGAGCGCGAGCGGTACGGGCGGAACATGTTCGGCCAGTCGGTGATGCTCAGCCGCCGGCTCCTCGACGCGGGCACCCGGCTGGTGCAGTGCAACTGGCAGCGGTCGCAGGGCGTGGACGGGTTCGCGTGGGACACGCACTGGAACAACTTCGACGCGCACAAGGACTACCTCGTGCCGCCGTTCGACCAGGCGTTCCACGCGCTGATGACCGACCTCGAAGCGACCGGCAAGCTCGACGAGACGCTCGTGGTCGTGGCCTCCGAGTTCGGCCGGTCGCCGAAGATCACCAAGAGCAACGCGGGCCGCGAGCACTGGCCCGACTGCTTCAGCGTGCTGTTCGCCGGCGGCGGCATCAAGGGCGGTCAGGTGTACGGCCAGTCCGACAAGATCGCCGGCCGCCCCGCGAGCAACCCGGTCACCCCGGCCGACTTCCTGGCGACGATCTACCACTGCCTGGGCATCGACCCGCACGGCGAGATGCACGACCAAGGCGACCGCCCGTTCGCGATCACCAAGGGCACCCCGATCGCGGCACTGGTCGGTTGATTGAGACGCGAACGGAAATGACTCGCCCCACCGAAGCCCTCCGTGGGCGAGTCATTTCCGTTCGTGCGAGAGTTCTTTGCCCTGGCAGGATCTTTAGCCCTGTTGACACCCAATCGTGAAGATTCGGGCAGGAAATCTTCTAGCGGTCTTTCAACCGACTCGATAAATTCTGGAGCGAGTCGGAGTTTCACCGATTTCTCACCGGCTGTGGCACCAGTCACTTCTGCCACAGGTGAGGAACCGCCCGGCCGTCCTCTCCGGAGTTGCCGATGATCCACACACGTCGGGGGTTCACGCTCATCGAGCTGCTGGTGGTGATCGCCATCATCGCCATCCTGATCGGGTTGCTGTTGCCCGCCGTCCAGAAGGTCCGCGAGTCCGCCGCCCGGATCAAGTGCTCCAACAACGTCAAGCAACTCGCCCTGGCGTGCCACGCGTACCACGACAACGTCGGGACTCTGCCGCCGTCGATCCTCTTGCGGTCGGGCGAGAGCCGCACCAGCGTCAGCGGCAACTTCGGGCCCAACTGGGTCGTGCTGATCCTGCCGTACATCGAGCAGGGGTCGCTTTACAACAGCCTTCCGTCGAACCCGGCGACCTATCTCTCGGCCGCGACCGCGGACCAGAGTTGGAAGAACCTCAAGGGGACGGTCCTCCCGGGCCTCCTGTGCCCGTCGGACAATGGCAAGGACGTGCAGTACAGCGGCAGCGGGGGCGGCTGGGCGCGCGGCAACTATGCGTGCAACGCCGGTGGCGTTCACGGCGGGTCCGGCATCAGCAGCACCGGCTACCCCAGTTCGGAGGGCGGGGCGACGCCGACGAACGGGACTAACGTGTCGAGCCTTCCCAGCACGCTCGCCGGTGGCGGGGTCATGTGCATCAACTGGGGCGCGAAGCTGACCGGCATCAACGACGGCACGTCCAGCACCATCATGCTCGCGGAACTCCGGATCGGCTCCTACCTCGGGGCCGGCGACCCCCGCGGCACCTGGGCCCTGGGCTACACGGGGGCCAGCGTGATCTCCGGGCAGTCGAGCATGGACTGCCGCCTCCCGAACGGCACCGAGAACCAGGCCGACGACTGCGACGGCTGCGTCAACGACCCCGCGAACGGCATGGGGGCGTGCAGTTGCGGGTTCCAGCAGGCCAACTCCCGGAGCAAGCACCTCGGCGGGGTCGACGTCGCCATGGCCGACGGCAGCGTCCGGTTCGTTAAGAACAGCGTCACCCCCGCTAACTGGTGGTACATGAACATGCGGAACGACGGCAACGTCTGGACCGAGGACTGACCGACCGGTGCGGTGCGATGTGGGTCACCGCGGGCGGCACCTCTGAGGGTGCCGCCCGCTTCGTTTTCCGGTGCGCGTGATACATTCCGGCCGCGTTATGCTATTGTTTTTGTAGGCCGAACCCGCTCGCGGGGTGGCGCCCGCCGTGAGACCGCTCCCTGCTGCCAGGTGACGATTGATGGACGCTCCGAACCGCCCCACCGCGAAGGCCGCGTGGCCGACCACCCCCGCCGCTCTGATGGTGAACCTCAAGGGGCAGACCGGCCGCACCACCGCGGTCGCGTTCTCGTCCGACCGGTGCCTGCTCGCGTCGGGCGCTCAGGACGGCACGGGCCGCGTGTGGGAGTTCGGCAGCCGCAAGCCGGGCGAGCGGGCCGTGCTCAAGAAGGACGGCGACCCGTTCGCCTCGCTCGCGTTCTCGCCCAACAGCCGGTGGCTCGTCGCCGGGTCCGGGGCGCTCAACGGCACCATATGGGTGTTCGACGTCAGCGACAAGACCGCCCAGGACGTCGCCACCCTCCGCGGGGCGAAGGGGGCGATCACCGCCCTCGCGTTCTCGCCGGACAACAAGCTCATCGCCAGCGGCGGCGAGGACCACACGCTCCGCATCTGGGAACCGGTCGCCGGCGGCACCGGCACCCCGAAGGCGATCCTCAAGAACCACACCAGCGCCATCAAGTCGCTCGCGTTCGCCGCGAACAACACCGAGGTCGCGACCGCGTCGCTCGACAAGACCGCGCGGCTGTGGACGCTGAGCCGCATCCGCTCGACCGAGAAGGCGGTGATCCCCCACGAGAGCGAGGTGCTGTCGGTCGCCTACGTCAACTCCTCGACGCTCGCCACCGGTAGCCAGGACAAGGTGATCCGGCTGTGGGATCTGACCTCGATCAAGCCGAAGGTGAAGGCCGAGTTGACCGGCCACACCGGCCCGGTGCGGTTGCTGCACGTGACGGCCGACGGCAAGACTCTGGTGAGCGTCGGCGACGGGCCGAAGTGCTTCAACTGGGACCTCGGGACGAACAAGGTGGCCACCGAGTGGCAGCTCCCGCCCGTCACGACGACCTCGTTCGCGGTCACGATCGACGGCCGCTACCTCGGCCACGGCACCCCCGACGGCAACGTCGACGTCCACCGCATCGCCGAGAAGCGGGCGTAGTGTGGCCGAGCACAACGTTCCGACCACGACGACATCTGGACCGAACGCGAGCCACGGTTCACGCTGATCGGATGTCGTCGTAGGAGGGAGCCTTGCAAATCTCTGCCTACCTCGCCGACTGGGAGCGGCTCCGGCATCACCTGCGAACCCACGGCACGAATCTGTGGGAATCCGACAGCACATGGTTCCGAGCCGACTCGTTCACCGTGTGGAACGACAGTTACTCATTGAATCAGGAGATCGGCGAACTCTTCCTTGAGATCCATGAGCGATTGCCGGAGGGCGCGGGCGAGCGGCTGGGGAAGTTCCTCGTAACGTTCTGCCCTCGGTTGGCTCACGCAGAAAACCTTGAGCCGCCCCAAGACTTGGAGATATCGCCCGCCTGGTTCTACTCCGCTGCCTCACCGCAGGAGGTGCGGCAGCGGCTGGCGCTCATTGATGAGTTGGATCTGCCCCACGTCTTCGCCTTGTTCTACGACCAGTTCCTGGGAGGCCAGCCAGACCTGCGCGAGTTCGCATTGGCACGTGAGCGGGAGGTGGTCGAGGTGTTCTTCATGTGGGCAGCGGCGATGGGCCAGGCAGTGAGCAAGGGGTGGGGACTGGTTGTGGCCCTCGACTGAGCGCCGAACCGCGCTCACGGCCAGCCGACTTGAACAAATCGGGTTTAGTCCGCCAGTTGCTTCGTCGAAATCAATCCTGTCGAGAACCGCTCGGGTGGTTGGTGGGTCGCGTGAGGCCGAGGAGTTCGATCGAGCATTTACCAGCCCTCTTTCACGGCGGCGGGATCGCCACGTCGAAGGTTCCGCCTTGCGGGAGGTCGGCGTTCACCCGGTACTCGCCGGTCGGGGGCGGGAGCGGGCTCCCGTGCGGGTTCAACTCGCCCGCGTTCACCCCGTTGCCGCCCTGGACGCGGACGCGGTACGGGCCGCCGGTCACCCCCTTGCCCGGGTCGGTGCGGTACTGTCCGTTCGTCACGGTCGCCGAACCGGGCGGGCCGTCGTTGCCCTTCGTTGCGTCGGGCTCGAACAGGATCGTCCCCGACGGAAGCGGCTTGCCGTCGTAGGTGACGGTGCCGCTCAGCTCGCGGCGACCGGTGCCGTCGCACCCCGTTGCGAGTGGGGCGAGGACGGCGGCAAGGACGAGGGTTCGGGTCAGCACGTCACGGCACCTCCGCAACTTGCCCGTCGGCCCTCTGACCGAGGCGGCGGTACGCATCAAGCCCGATCGTGTCGCGGACGAAGCTCACCGACCCGTCCACCCGGGCGAAGTGGCACCCGCCCTGGTGGAAGCTCCCGAACGCCCGGGTCTCCCACGACTGCGACGGGCCGCCGGGGTGGGCGTTGATCGCCTCCTGCGTCGCGGCGAGGTTGTGGAGCCGGTTCCAGTTGCTCCCGTGCTGCCGGGCCGCCGACGCCCAGGTGCTCTTGTAGATCGACGCCGACGACGGCGGGTCCTGGTACCGCGTCTCGCCGAGGAGGAACGTGTTCGTGGTGCCGTCGGTCACGTCGGTGAGGCGGACCGTCGAGTTCTGGAACAGCACGCCGTTCGAGTAGATGACCCAGTAGAAGTAGGGCTGCGGAAACCCGCTCTGGGCCGGCGGCGCGCACCAGTTCGGGTCGCCCGACCCGGACCCGCCGCCCATGACGCCGAAGTAGTTGTTGTTGGGGATGTCGGGCCGCGAGTTCGGGTCCGACGGGCACTGGAACGCCGCGTTGGGCTTCTGCTGGAGTGCGAGGTTCTGGGTCCGCTGCGGCCAGCTCGGTTCGTCCGGGATCGAGCCGTGGAACCCCTGTGTCTTGTTGAACTCTTCGAACCGGGCCGACGCCTCAAGGTACGGCAGCACCGTGACCGTCCACGGCGGCCCGGCCAGGTTCTGGATGCCCCCGTTGGTCGTGCAGAGCGGCGTGGTGAACGAGGTCGGGTTGCCGGCGGGGAACTTCCCGTTCGCGTCGTGCGCGACGTGGAGCCCGAGCGCGAGTTGCTTGAGCTTGTTCTGGCACTTCGTGCGTGCCGCGGCCTCGCGGACCTTTTGCACGGCCGGGAGGAGCAGCCCGATCAGGATCGCGATGATCGCGATCACTACCAGCAATTCGATCAGAGTAAAGGCGCGGCGAGAGATGGGCATGGGGAAGCCCGGGCGGGGGAGGGTGGGGCCGGTGCGGACCCGGGACGCATCGGGTAGTCTTGCACGAGATTCTGGCAGAGTCCAGTGCGTTCAGGTCAGTTTGATGGGGGGGGACGGCTGCCGAATTGGGCGAACGTGGAGCGCCAGCGAGGGGGGGCGCCTCACCCCCTCGCTGGCGCTCAGGGTTCGCCGGGCCAGCGGCCCAACTCCACAGGTGCACCCGATGGGGGTCGGGAGCCCCGCGTGAGCCGCAACCGCCCGCGCCTCCCGATGGTTCCGGACTCGATCGGGATTACGTTGTCCCGCGCTGCTCGGCCGCAAAGCACCAGGTGTAAAATGCTTCGGTCAATCTAACAGTAATTATTCCGGTCTTGTGTGGTTGATTCCGGACTTCATAATGGTTCCGGACGTGGGGTGTGTGGATCGTCCGGAACCAATGAGAACGGTTCAAGTGTTCAGAATCAGAACTCGGCATTGCCGGGGGTGCGGGGGAAGGGGATCACGTCGCGGATGTTGGCGATCCCGCTCAGGAACAGCACCGTGCGCTCCAGGCCGAGGCCGAACCCGGCGTGCGGAACGGTGCCGTAGCGGCGCAGGTCGAGGTACCACGAGTACGCCTCGGGGTTCAGCCCCTGCTCGCGCATGCGGGCTTCGAGGACGTCGAGCCGCTCCTCGCGCTGGCTCCCGCCGATGATCTCACCGACCCCCGGCACGAGCACGTCCATCGCCCGCACCGTCTTCCCGTCGTCGTTGCACCGCATGTAGAACGGCTTGAGCGTCCGCGGGTAGTCGTAGAGGATCACCGGGCACTTGAAGTGCTGCTCGGCGAGGTAGCGCTCGTGCTCGCTCTGCAGGTCCTTGCCCCACGCCACCGGGTACTCCCACGTCTTCCCGGTCGCGAGCAGGATCTCGACGGCCTCGGTGTACGGCACCCGGCGGAACGGCGTGTTGAGCACGCTTTCGAGCCGCGTCAGCAGGTCCTTGTCCACGCGCTCCTGGAAGAACTTCATGTCCTCGCCGCAGTGCTTCAGGGCGTCGGCGATGATCCGCTTGATGAACGCCTCGGCGGTGTCCATGTTGTCGGTCAGGTCGAAGAACGCCATCTCGGGCTCGACCATCCAGAACTCGGCGAGGTGCCGCGGCGTGTTCGAGTTCTCGGCCCGGAACGTCGGCCCGAAGGTGTAGATCTTCCCGAGCCCGCACGCGTACGTCTCGCCCTGGAGCTGCCCGCTCACGGTGAGGAACGCCGGCTTGCCGAAGAAGTCCTTGGAGTAGTCCACCCTGCCGTCGACCTTCGGCGGGGCGTCCGGGTCGATGGTACTGACGCGGAACAGCTCGCCCGCCCCCTCGCAGTCGCTCGCGGTGATGATCGGCGTGTGGACGTAGAGGAACCCGCGCTCCTGGAAAAAGTCGTGAATCGACTTCGAGATCTGGTTCCGCAGCCGGGCGACGGCACCGAACGTGTTTGTCCGCGGCCGCAGGTGCGCGATCCCCCGGAGGAACTCCATCGAGTGCCCCTTCTTCTGGAGCGGGTACGTCTCCGGGTCGGCGTCGCCGAGCAACTCGACGCTGGTCGCGAGCACCTCCGTGGCCTGTCCCTTGGCGGGCGACGCCTTCACCTCGCCGTCGATGCTCACGCTCGCGCCGGTGTGCAGGTGCTTCACCACCGCCTCGTAGTTCGGCAACTCGCCGGGGGCGACGACCTGCACGTTCCCCTGGCACGAGCCGTCGTTCAGTTCGATGAAGCTGAACCCGCCCTTCGAGTCGCGGCGGGTGCGGACCCAGCCCTGGAGCCGGACGCGCTTGCCGACGGCCTCGACCCGGCGGGCGTCGGAGACGGAGATCTTGTCCATGATGCACCTGCGAGCAGAAGCGGATGGTTGGGATATGGTACGCGGAAAATGCCCCTTGCGGCCGGCCGCGGGTGGCGGACAATGTGCGGCGTGCCCCGCCTCACGGAGCTTTGCTCCGAAATCCGAAATTCGAAGTACGAAACTCGAAATCAGTCTGGTGATTCGCTGTCTTCGTTCGTGCTTCGTACTTCGAGCTTCGGATTTTGCTTCAAAGCCGCCTCACGGAGTTCCCTCCCATGACTCGCTTCAAACTGGCCCTCTTCGCGGGCCTCCTGCCGCTCGTTCTGCCCGCTTACGCCGAGCAACCTACCCCCGCCAAGGCCCACGCGGCCCTCGTCCATGCCGTCGCCGTGTCGCCCGACGGGAAGACCGTCGCCACCGGCGGGTTCGACAACGTCATCAAGCTGTGGGCGGTCAACCCCGACGGTACCCTGAAGGAAACGAAGGAACTGAAGGGCCACACCGGGCCGGTGTACGCGGTCGCGTTCCACCCGACGGAGCCGGTACTGGTGTCGGGCAGCCAGGACAAGACCGCGAAGGTGTGGAACATCGCCGACGCGAAGGTGACGGCCGAGTTCAAGGGCCACACCGACATCGTGGACGCGGTCGCGTTCGCGCCCGACGGCAAGACGGTCGCCAGCGGCTCGGCCGACAAGTCGGTGAAGCTCTGGGATCCCAAGGACGGCAAGGAACTGAAGGCGCTGGGCGTCCACGGCGGGTCGGTGTACGCGGTCGCGTTCTCGCCGGACGGCACGGCGCTCGCCTCGGCCTCGGCCGACAAGGTCGTGAAGGTGTGGGACGTGAAGGCCCAGAAAGAGCTGAAGCAACTCGTCGGGCACGAGGAGGCGGTCACCGGCGTGACGTTCGCGGGCGACGCCGACACGGTCGTCTCGGCCTCGATGGACCGCACCATCCGCGTGTGGAGCGTGAAGGCCGTCAAGGAAGTGAAGGAGGTCAAGAAGGACCCGCCCAAGGAGGTGCCCAAGGACAAGAAGGACGCGAAGGACGTGCCCAAGGACAAGAAGGACATGCCCAAGGAGCCGCCGAAGGAAGTGAAGGACCCGAAGGACGCCGGCGAGATGAAGCGGCTCGGGCCGACGACCGACGACCCCTACGCACTGGTCTGGTCGTCGGACGCGAAGACGCTCGCCGTGTGCGGGTACTCGGGGCAGGTGACGACATGGGCGCTCGACGCCGACAAGCCGAAGTTCGTGAAGCCGATCAAGTCGCCCGGCTACTGCGTCGCGTTCACCAAGGACGGCAAGGCGGTGCTCACGGGCCACGACAACGGCACCGTCGTGGTCACCAGGCTGGACGGGAAGTAGGCGGCGCCCGTCGAGCCACGGGGTTCAGTTCACCCCGTGGCTCTCACTTCGCGAGAGCCCGCACCGCGGCCGCGGCCGTCTCGCACTGGTCGCGGGTTACGTCCAGGTGCGTGACCATCCGCACCACCTTCTCGCCCAGCGCCGCCACCAGCACGCCGGCTGCCTTTAGGCGGTCGGCCACGGCGCGAGCGGTTCCCAGCTTCCCACCGACCTCGAACCACACGAGGTTCGTCTCGACCGTGTCTGGGGTGAGCGTGAGATCGGGAACGTCTCGGACTGCCGCCGCGAGGATCTGAGCGTTCGCGTGGTCCTCGGCGAGCCGGTCGATGTGATGATCGAGGGCGTACAGGCACGCCGCGGCGAGGAACCCGGCCTGCCGCATCCCGCCGCCGAACAGCTTGCGGTAGCGCCGGGCCTGCTTGATGAGATCCTTCGGCCCGAGCAGCGCCGAACCGACCGGCGTGCCGAGCCCCTTGCTGAAGCAGACGCTCACCGTGTCGAACATGCCGCCCCACGTCTTCGCGGGCACGCCCGTTGCGACGATCGCATTCCAAATGCGTGCGCCGTCGAGGTGCATCGCGATCCCGTGCTGCCGTGCCCACTTCGAGATGCTGATGACCGCTTCCGGCGAGTAGACCGTCCCGCCGGCGCGGTTGTGCGTGTTCTCCAGGCTCACGAGCCGCGTGCGGACCGCGTGCACGTCGTCGGGCCGCACCTTCCCCGCGAAGTCGCCCTCGCCGAGGAGCCCGTTGCGGCCGTCGAGGGTGCGGCACGTCACGCCGCTGAGCGCCGCCGCGCCGCCGGCTTCCCACAGGTAGATGTGGCTGGTCGTTTCGAGGAGGACCTCGTCCTGCGGGCGGCAGTGGACGCGCACCGCGATCTGGTTCGACATGGTGCCGCTGGGGACGAACAGGCCGGCTTCGTGGCCGAACAGCGCGGCCGTGCGCCGCTCGAGTTCGTTGACCGTGGGGTCTTCGCCGAACACGTCGTCCCCGACGGTTGCCGCGGTCATCGCCGCGATCATCCCGGGCGTCGGCTTCGTGACGGTGTCGCTTCGCAGGTCGATCATGAAGAAACCAGAGAAGAGTGTTGATCCGCAGATTACGCAGATGGACACAGATTAGAAATCAGAAGATAGAAGCAGAGAGCAATCGAGGAGAACTGCGTTGCTTCGCCGTCCTCAGCCCCGATTCTTTGACTTCAAATCTGCGTCCATCTGCGTAATCTGCGGATCAACACTCTTCTCTCTTCAAATTCCGCGGCTACATGCCCTCTTTCTTCGGGGCGGGGACGGGAACCATCGGCGGGGGCGGGGCGTCCTCGTGGCGGTTCTCCAGGAACCACCGGTCCTCGATCTTGCGGAGGTACAGCGCCTTGTCCTTCACGTCCGCGTGGGTGATCTTCGCGCCGGTCTCCGTGTCGGCGACCGCCCCGTCGCGCAATAGTTTCTGCAAGTCCTTGATCGCGAGCGGGTCGTCGAGGAACTTCTGCTGCACGTCGCGGACGAGTTGCTGGAACCCGCGCTCGCGGCTCTTCTCGGTGATGAGAACGTTGAACTTGGGCCGGTCCGTCGGCAGGCGGTCGGAGGGCGCGAACTTCTCGGGGTTGCGGATCTGGAAGTCCCGCAGCCGCGACAACTCGATCTCGACGTCCGCCTCGTACTGCTTGGCCCGGTCGTTCACCCGCAGGTCCACGAACCCGGGGTCCATCAGGTGCGCGACGATGTAGTTCCCGTCGCCGCGGTCGATCGCCTCCAGCGCCGACAGGAGCGCCTTTTTCGGGGAGTCCTGCGGGTAGTTGCGGACCTTCGGCGGGACGCCGTACCGGACCGGGATCTCCTTGGGCAGGTCCGGGTTCTTCGGCTCCTGCGCCAGGGCCACGGACCCCGCCACGAGTGCGAGCGCGACGACGAGCCTCATCGGGGAACCTCCCGGAACCGGCCCGCGGCCGTAGAATGGCCGCATGGCAGGTAACACGTTCGGTAAGCTGTTTCGGGTCACCACGGCCGGCGTCAGCCACGGCCCCGGGTATCTTTGTATTATCGACGGGTGCCCCGCCGGACTTGAACTGTCCGTCGAAGATCTGCTCCCCGACCTCGCGCGCCGCAAGCCGGGGCAGAGCAAGCTCACCACCCAGCGCGACGAGGCCGACACCCCGGAGATCATGTCCGGCGTGTTCGAGGGGAAGACCGACGGCACCCCCATCGGGCTGCTGTTCCGCAACTCCGACCAGCGGAGCGGCGATTACGGCGACATCAAGGACAAGTACCGCCCCGGGCACGCCGACTACACCTTCGACGCGAAGTACGGGTTCCGCGACTACCGCGGCGGCGGCCGCAGCAGCGCCCGCGAGACCGTGTGCCGCGTCGCGGCCGGTTCCGTCGCGAAGAAGCTCCTGGCGCGCGAGGGGATTCGCGTCCTCGGGTACGTCACCCAGGTGGGTGGCGTGAAGGCCGACGTCCCCGATCCAACGGCCGTCACGCTCGAACAGGTCGAAGCCACGCCGGTCCGTTGCCCGGTGCCGGACAGGGCCGCCGCAATGATCGACCTGATCGACGCCGTCCGGAAGGACCGCGACTCGATCGGCGGCGTGTGCGAACTGGTCGCGGTGGGCGTCCCGCCGGGGCTGGGCGAGCCGGTCTTTGACAAGCTCAAGGCGGACCTCGGGAAGGCGCTGCTGTCGCTGCCGGCGGTGCTCGGCTTCGAGTACGGGGCCGGGTTCGCGGTCGCGAGCATGCGTGGCAGCGAGGCGAACGACGTGTTCGTGCCCGACGAGCGGCCCGCCCCCGAACTCGCGCCGCCGGGCGCAAACGACCTCTCGCCGGACTGCAACGAGGCGGTGTGGACGCCGCAGCGCGGCCCCCGCATCCGCACCGAGACGAACCGCCACGGCGGGATGCTGGGCGGGATCTCGTCGGGCGAGCCGATCGTGTGCCGGGTGGCGATCAAGCCGACGAGTTCGATCCCGCGGTCGCAGCGCACCGTCACCCGCACCGGCGACCCCACCGAGATCCTCGTAAAGGGCCGCCACGACCCGTGCCTGCTCCCGCGGTTCGTGCCGATGGGCGAGGCGATGGTCGCACTCGTGTTGATCGACCACCTCCTGCGCGCGAAGTGCAGCCGGCTCGCCTGACGGTACCGCTATTCCCGAACATGAGATGGACGTGACATGCCGGCGATCGCGAGCTACTCGTCCGTTGAACCCGTGCGGGGGAACCGCTGGGAGTACGAACTCTTCCCTGAGGCGTTACACGTTCGATCCATCGCACCCTGGGAGACGATCGAAACCAACATCCCACTCGATGCGTTCTCGGGCGAGGAACTCCGCCGCACGTTTCGTAAGCCGTTCCTCCCGTGGTCCGACTTGGAGCAAGGTGGCTTCTTCTGTGGGTGCGCGCTCGTTGTGAGTTGGTTGACGGTCGAAGTCACCGGCGCGTTGCAAGGGGTGTGGCAACGCTGGCTGTTCGCGGGGTTCGGCTGCGGGCTAATGCTTCTGACCGGCGGCCTACGCGTGGTCCGGCACCTGCGCCACGACTGGCGGGAATGGACGTCCGTTGAGTTTCGGTGCCGACGCGAAGCTTCTGACTTTGGGAGCGTCGCGATCGCGGGGGACGAACACCGCCGAGACGAACTGGAGCAGTTCCTTGGTGTGTTTCGGAGGCACATTCAGCAGGCGCGTTCTTTTCAAGGCACTTGAGCGCCCGGAGGCGGCACTTGCGACTCGACGGCTCGCAACCCCGCAACCTCTCGTCTCGCATGGCAACTCCATCTCCGCTTCACGCCTCACCCATAGTTGGTGGCCTCGCGCCGACCCCCACGGGGGCGCAGCACGGCGGAACGCCCGCACATGCCACGTCGCGTGGGTGTGCGATGGGCAGTAGTGCGGTCGAAGGTCCGACGGAAACCTGGGGTTGTGGCTGACGACGCCGGGCGGCCGTGGGCGGAAGAGGAACGCCCGACGGCCGGTTGGGGCGGCGTCCGGACCTCCGTTCGGTGGCAGGCCTACTGGTCGCTGGCCTCTTGACCCCCAGAGCACCTGGTTACACGCCGCAACGAAGCGGCCCGTCAATCGGGGTTGAAACCGCGGTTCCGGTCGGCGTAGCATCGGTGCGAATTCCCCAAGCCCCGCACGGAAGCGGACCCGTGGCCGACAAGCTCACCCAGCAGATCCTCGACGCGCTCACCCGGGCCGCGGCGCACCCCGGCGGCCAGCCGCTGTACGCCTCCAAGACCGACGCGGGCCTGTTCCCGAACACGTCCGCGGCCAAGACCGCGGTGAACAAGTGCGTCGCCGACGGGTTCGTGCGCCTCGTCGCCGCGGACCCCGCGAAGGGTCGGGCCGGCCGCGAACTGTACGCGCTCTCCGACGCCGGGTGGGAGTACCTGCTGGCCCAGGTGAACCCGAAGCAGGTGCTCGAGGACTTCGTGCGTGTGCTGGAGGACCGCCGCGGCGAGGTCGGCGAACTGCTCGCGACCGCCCGGCACATGGCCGACAGCTTGCAGGGGCTGAAGGACGCTGTGGCGCGCGTGCTGCCCGCGGTGACCGCGGCGCGCGTCACGCGCGAGCCCGACCGAGCCGCGGCGTTCGCCCCATTGGACGATCGCGCTTCGATTCAGACATCGGGGGTGAACGCCGCCCGCCCGGAACCGGCCCCCACCGATCTCGCGCCGCTGGTTCTGGCGCGGCTCGCGGACTGGTCCGAGGCGACCGACTGCACGCTCCCCGAACTGTACCGCTCGTTGTCGGTGCTCGACCCGGCCCCGACAATCGGCGCGTTCCACGACTGCCTCCGCACGCTGTTTGCGGCCGGCACCATCTCCCTGCCGGCGTGGACCGGCCCGCTGTACGCGATGCCCGAGCCCGCGTTCGCGAT
The DNA here is from genome assembly GCF_051859125.1 of Gemmata sp. NCBI lineage: Bacteria > Pseudomonadati > Planctomycetota > Planctomycetia > Gemmatales > Gemmataceae > Gemmata > Gemmata sp. The sequence goes on along the minus strand of NZ_JBHYGG010000272.1, from coordinate 14,238 downwards.
GATGAACGGCCACGGGATCGCGTACTACGCCTCGCTCCGCCAGGCCGGGGTGCGGCCCGAGTTCGCACGGGCCGCCCGCGGCACGCTCTGAAGCCCCCCGACGCCCGACCCCTGACTTCCGACACCCGGAGGGAACCGGATGACGACCGCAACCGCCACCGCCGAGCCGATCCTGAACGGCCGCACCCGCGACGTCCTGAAGCGGGCCGGGAACCCGTTCCGCAACTACTTCGCCCGCAACCCGGACGACGAGGTGTGCGCCCGGTACCACGTCCCCGAGCTGTTCGCGGGGGAGCGGGACCTGCTCCACGCGATCATCGACCTGTACCGGTACGACCCGGGCACGCACAGCGAGGTCGTGCCGGTCCTCGGCAACAAGGGGGCGGGCAAGACGCACCTGCTCCACTCGATCAAGCACGGCACCGCCGGGCAGTGGCAACTGCTCGTCACCCCCGGCGTGTACCAGAAGGACAGCGACTTCCTCGAGTACCTGCTGTTCCAGATCATCGACACGCTCCTCGGCGGCGGGAAGCAGAAGGGCGTGCGGCCGCTCGAGTACGTCGGCGACCAGCTCGTCCGCCGGCTCCTCGGGGTCGCGCTCCGCGAGATGACCCCGGCCGACAAAGTCGAACTGTTCCCGCCGCCCGGCCTGGGCCGGTGGGCGCGGCGACTCGGCCTGGGCACGCAGCAGGCGCAGGAGCGGGTCGAGTGGCTCGCCGAGAACCTCTCGGGGTACTCGAGCTTCGCCCGCATGCCGGTCCCGCTGAGCCGCGCGCTCGAGGAGGCCGGGCTGACGCCCCAGAAGGCGTTCGACCTGCTGGCGGCGCACGTCCAGAAGACCGAGGCGCACAACACCGCCGGGCTCATGCGCCGGCACATCTACCAGGGGTTCGCCCGTGCGGCGCTGCTCCGCGACGAGGCCGACCTCGCCGGGTTCCTCACGTTCGGGTTCGCCGAACTCGAGTTCCACGTCCGCCCGACCCGGCAGGACCTGGTTCTCGCGCTGTTCAAGACGCTCATGGAGGTGTTCCGCAGCCTCAAGACGCCGGTCGTGGTCGCGTTCGACCAGCTCGAAGACCTGCTCCTGGCCCGCCGCAGCGACGACGCGCACCGCACCGCCGAGTCGTTCTTCGCCGGCATCGTGCAGGTGATGCACCAGATCGACGGGCTGTGCTTCCTGATCTTCGCCGAGCGCGGCCTGTGGAACCGGTTCGTGCCGAGCCTCGACGGGTACATCCAGGACCGGCTCAACAACCCGGTCCACGTCCCGAAGCAGGGCACGGTGAAGGCGATCCGCCTCGAAGCGCCGTCCACCGACCTGTTCCGCCGCGTGTGCGAGGCCCGGCTGCGGCCGTGCCTCGACGAGCTGCCCGCGGGCGGCGACCCGGTGCCGGACGTGTTCCCGTTCGCCGACGAGCAGGTGGTGCGGATCGCGAAGACCGAGCCGACGCTCCGCGACATGCTCCAGCAGTGCCGGCACCTGTTCGACCACCTCGTGTATGGCCCGGACGACGCACCCGCACCAGTGGCCGCACCCGCACCCGCGGCCCGGCTCCCCGAGGGGTTCATCGAACTGCTGGCCCCGACCCCGACCGAGTCGGTCGCCGCGGCCCCCACACCGATGCCCGCCCCCGCGGCGGCCGAACTGCCCGAGTCGCGCGTCTCGGAGTTCCTGCCCGAGACCGAACCGGCCGCCGAGCAGCCCGTCAGCCGCGTGTCGGCGCACCTCGAAGAACCGGTCGCGGAGCCGACGGAGATCACGCTCAAGCGGGTCGATGTCGTCGAGATCGTCGCGCAACCGGGCGACGAGTTCCCGATGGCCGAGGAAGTGGTCGCGCGAGTCGCGGACGTGAGCCCCCCGAGTGAGGCCCAGTCCACCACCGAAGAAGTCCCGCCCGCTCTGGAGCCGAACCCCGGGGGGCTCACGCCCCCCGCTCGCCAGGAACTCGCGGCTGTCGCGGCCGCGGAGGTGCCGACCCCGGTGCCGTTTCCGGCTCCGGTGGTCGCCCAAGAACCGCCCGCCGCTGTGGTAGAGCAGCCGAGCCGCACCGCCCCGGCCCCCGGCGAACTCTGGGACCAGGAGCAGCGCGCCGCCCGCCGGAAGCTCGAACCCGAGGGCGCCCTCACCGGCGCGGCCCGCGAGCTCCAGGCCGGCCTCGGCGCGTTCCTGAGCACCTGCCACGAGCACGGCGTGAAGGTCGGCCCGTGGCGGCTCCAGCACGTCGTCCCCGAGTTCACGTTCGGCGAGCACCCGACCTACGGCGCGGTCACCATTGCGCACTGGGCGTGCAAGGACGGCCAGCCGTGGAAGGTCGGCATCGGGCTGTTCCTCGGCCGCGCCAACGGCAAGCCGAAGGACCTCGAAGTGAAGCTCGGCGTCATGAGCACTGAGCCGGTCGTGGTCGATTTGCTGATCCTGTTGCGCCCCGAAGACGACCTCGCGATGACGGGCAAGAGCAAGACGCTGTGGCAGGACGCGGAGCGCCGCGGCAAGAACGTGCGGCTCGAAGCGGCCTCGCTCGACGGGCTCGCGCAGCTCTACAGCTTCCCCCGGTGGCTCGCGGCCGTCCGCGAGTCGCTCCCCGAGGGCACGCCGCTCCCGAACCTCGCCGACCTGATCCAGGAGAAGGCCGAGAAGGTGCTGGAACAGGTGTGCATGCCGGTGCAAGGGTAGGCATTCACCGCGGAGAACGCAGCGGACGCGGAGAACAGCCGGGGGAGAAACACGGGACGAAAGTCCTATTCTCTCTCTGGTTCTTCTCCGCGTTCTTTGCGTTCTCCGCGGTTCATCCATGACGTATGACGAGGCCATCGCGTTCTGGTACGGCCGCATCAACTTCGAGGTGCGGGCGGCCCAGCCCGCGGACCTGAAGCTCGAACGGATGGCGGCGCTGCTGCGGCTCCTCGGCGACCCGCACGACCGCGTCCGCACCGTCCACGTCACCGGCACCAAGGGGAAGGGCTCGACCTGCGCGATGATCGCGCAGGTGCTCCGCTGCGCCGGGTACCGCGTCGGGCTGTTCACGTCGCCGCACCTCGAACACGTCGAGGAGCGCGTTCAAGTCGACGGCGCCCCGATCTCGCGCGCCGAACTCGCGGCCCGCGTCACCGAACTCGCGCCGGCCGTGCGGGAGCTCGAAGCGGGCAGCGGCCCCGGCATCTCGTTCTTCGAGATCGGCACCGCCCTCGGGTTCCTCCACTTCTGCTACCGGCGCTGCGACGTCGCGGTGGTCGAGGTCGGGCTCGGCGGCCGGTTCGACAGCACGAACGTGTGCCTGCCGCTCGTGTCGGTCGTCACCAACGTGGGCCTCGACCACACGGCCCAACTCGGCAACACGCTCGAAGAGATCGCGTTCCAGAAGGCCGGCATCATCAAGCCCCGCGTGCCGGTGGTCAGCGGCGTGACGCAACCCGGCCCGCGTGACGTCGTGCGCCGGATCGCCGCGGAGATGCGCGCGCCTCTGTGGGAAGTCGGGCAACACTTCGGGTCCGATTCGGTGGCGCGCCCCGGTGGGCAGGAGGTGACGGTGAGCACGCCACACCGGACCGTTACATCGCTTCCGCTCGCATTGCTCGGCACGCACCAGGCTCAGAACGCGGCTACTGCGTTGGCCGCTCTGGACCTGCTCCGCGCGAGCGGAATGCCCGTGTCGGACGCCGCGGTGGAGCGCGGCCTCGCGACTGTTCGCTGGCCGGCGCGGATCGAACCCGTGTCCGAGCGGCCGGTGGTGATCCTCGACACCGCTCACAACGCTCCGAGTGCCGAGGCGCTCGTCCGCACGCTCCGCGACTCGTTCCCGGGCGCCGGACAGAAGGCGGTCGTGTTCGCGGTCTCGGCCGACAAGCAGTACCAGGACATCACGCGCATCCTGGCCGGGTACTTCGACCGCTTCTACCTGACGCGCTACGCGAACCCGCGGGCGGTGCCGCCCGAGAAGCTCGCCGCGGTGCTCGCCGAGGTCGCGCCGGGAAAGGCGTTCACCACGCACGCCAAGCCGGCCGACGCCTGGGCCGCGGCGCGCGCCGCGGCGGGCGTGAGCGACCTCGTGTGCGTTACCGGCTCGGTGTTCCTGGCCGGGGAGCTGCGCCCTCTGCTGGCCGGTTCTGCGCCCGTCTGAACGTCGGGTTTCTCGACAGGCACCTGCCACAAAATCCGTCAGGGGGGGTTGGCCCCCGCCCCTGCGTACATTAGAGTTCGGGCACGCGACCGCCCGCGGCCCCACGCACGTCGAACCCGGGACCGCACCGCGCGGCGCGAACCGATCCCGTCCCGTGATCGCCCCAGTCAAAGGGCTATCCCTTGCGACACCTCTCGCACCGTGCCCGCCTGCGCGTCCACGAACTCGAAGCCCGGTACGTCCCGACGTTCCTCGGGAACCAGGTGTTCCCGCTCGACAACCCGTGGAACCAGGTGATCGCGGCGGCCCCGGTCGCGTCCAACTCCGACGCCATCATCAACCGCATCGTGGCGCTTCACCCCGCCCGCAAGCTGCACGCCGACTTCGGCAACCCCGCGACCGACGGCGCGCTGTACGGCATCCCGATCACCGTCGTCGACAGCACCGTACCCAAGGTGAACGTCGTCGTGCCCTCGTTCGGCTACCCGGACGAGAGCGACCTCGTGCCCGTGCCGATCCCGGCAGCCGTGGTGATCGAGGGCGACGGCGCCACGGGCCCGGCCCCGTCGGCCTCCCGCGGCGACTCGCACCTGCTCGTGTACGACAAGACCGCGAACGTCCTCTACGAACTGTACCAGGCGGTCCGGCCAAGCGAGACCGCGTTCCCCTACGGCGGCACCAAGCCGGTGGGGCAGTGGGGGGCGTACCAGATCTCGGTCTGGGACCTGAAGGTGAACAGCTTCCGCACCATCGGCGCGACGTCGGCCGACGCCGCCGGGCTGCCGATACTGCCGGGGCTGGTGCGGCCCGACGAGGCGCTGCCGGTCTCGGCCGGCGGGCAGGGGGTCATCAACCACGCGATCCGCATGACCGTGCAGCAGACCCGCGACGCGTTCGTGTACCCGGCGTCGCACGAGGCCAGTTCGCTCACGTCCCTCGACCTGCCGCGGATGGGCGAGCGGTTCCGGTTGAAGTCCAGCTTCGTGATCCCGGCGACCTGGTCGCCGGAGGCGAGGGCGATCGCGCAGGCGATGAAGGACTACGGGATGATCGTGGCCGACAACGGCTCCGACATGTACTTCCAGGGGACGCCGTCCACGCAGTGGAACATGAGTGCGGTCCTGCAAATCCAGCAGATTGCGGCGACGAGCTTCGAGGTCGTCGATCTCACGCCGGTCGTTGGCGGGCTGAGCATTTCGAGCGGGCCGGTCGGCGGCGGCACGTCGGTCACCATCACGGGGAAGAACTTCTCCGGCGCGGCCGGGCAACTCCACGTCCTGTTCGGCACGATCGAATCGACGTCGGTCACGGTCGTGTCCGATTCGCAGGTCGTGGCCGTCGCGCCGCCGCACGCGAGCGGGCTGGTGGACGTCCGGGTCCAGAGCGGCACCAACCGCACCGACACCAACGGGCAGCAGGTGTTCTTCGGGTACGGCACGTCGGCGAACACGCCGGCCGACGACTTCACCTTCAACGGCACTTCACCCCCGCCTCCTCCGCCCCCCCCGCCGCCTCCTCCGCCCCCACCTCCTCCGCCACCGGCCGTTGTCGGGCAGCGGTTCGCCGTCGGCACCGCGGGCGGGCAGGTCGGGAAGGTGACGATGTTCAACGCCGACCGCACGGTTCGGTTCACCGCCACGCCGTTCGGCACGGGCTACACCGGCGGCGTTCGCGTCGCCGTGGGCGACGTGACCGGTGACACGGTTCCCGACGTGGTTGCGGTCACCACCACGGGGCCGGCGCAGGCCCGCGTCATCGACGGTTCGACGGGCGCCCTGGTGGGACCGCAACTCCTCGGGGCCACCGCGTACACGGGGGCCGTGTTCGTCGCGGTGGGCGACGCGACCGGCGACGGGATCGCGGATGTGGCGCTGGGCACCAACGAAGGCGGCCCGCGGGCGCATGTGTTCCGCGGGGGCACGTTCGAGAAGCTCGCGACCGTTCAGAACACCGCGTCGAGGTTCGTGGGCAACACGCAGGTGGCGCTCGCCGACCTCGACGGGGACGCACGGGCCGATTTGGTCGTCTCGGCGCTGTACGGGGCCGGCACCCGGGTGTTCGGGTACAAGGGGCCGAGCCTGGCCCCGGGCGCGACCCCGGTGAAGCTGTTCGCGACGTTCACCCTCGGGGGGGCGTACGCCACGCGCGGGTTCACCGCGGCCGGGGACGTGAACGGCGACGGGTACGCGGACCTGATCCTCGGCAGCGGGGGGGCGGCCGCGGTGAACGTGTCGGTGTTCTCGGGCAAGGCGCTCGTCACGACGGGGGTGCGAACGAAAATTGCCACCTTCGCTCCCCCGGCCGGTAGCAAATCGACGGGCGTGCGGGTCGCGGTGCGGGACGTGAACGGGGACGGCACCGCGGACCTGCTGACCTCGTCGGGCGAGCGGGTGTCCGCGTTCAAGGGCGGGGCGCTGCCCGGGTCGGGCAGCCCGCCGTTGCTGTTCGCGTTCGACCCGGACCCGCTGACCGGCGGCGTGTGGGTCGGGTGACGGTCGGGGCCGGTGGGGCGACCCGCGGAAGGGGGCGCTTCACGTCGCCAGCAACCTCACGACGGCCTGGACCCCGAGGCTCACGACCTGCTGCGCGTTCGTCTGCCACAGGACCGGGTCCATCAGTTCGAGCGACACGGCCCCGTCGTACCCGATCGTCTTGAGCCGGTCCACGATCGGCGCGAGGCGGAAGTCGCCGTCGCCGGGCATCACGCGGTCCGCGTCGGTCATCACCTCGCGGGGCACCCCGGCCACGTCGCACACCTGGACGTGGAACAGGTTCGCCGCCGTCACCCGCTCCAGGTCCTCGGGCTTGCTCGGCCCCTTGTAGTAGTGGAACGCGTCGAGGCACACGCCGACGTTCGGCTCGCGGCACTGCTCGACGAGGGTGAGGGCCGTGTCGAGCGACGAGCAGAACGCGTCGCCGCGGAACTCCAGCGCGAGCCGCACGCCGAACGCGGCGGCCCACTGGCCGGCCTGCGCCAGCGACACGACGGCCCGGGCCAGCGCCTGCGGGTCGGGCCGCTGCGCGAAGTCGGCGGCGAGGACGAGGGTGCGGACGCCGAAGAACTGGCACAGGTCGAGCCGCCGCTTGAAGTGGTCGAAGTGGGCCGCCCGCTGCTCGCCCTGACTGAGGAGCAACCCGCCCTGGTACGCGGCGGCGGCGAGGGTCACGCCCCGCTGCTGGAGCGCGAGCCGGGTGCCCTCGGCGGGGACCGATTCGAGGTGCTGTTCGAGCTTCGTGAGCCAGACCTCGACGGTCCGGCACCCGGCGGCGGCGTAGTTCTCGACGTCGTCGGCGAACGAACCGGGGAGCGTCGTCGCCTGGGAGACGCATGCGTGCATCGGCATGGCGGTCAGGCCTTCTTCTTGGGCTTGCCGCCGTCGTTCGCCTTCTTGGTGGGCTTTGTGGTCTCGGGCTCGGGCTCGTCGCTGCTCCCGATGCGGTCGAAGACGCCGGTGAGCCACAGGACGAGCATGAGCATGGCGGTAATGTGGAGCGCGCCGCCGAGCATGAGGAGCATCCGGCTGCGGCGCTTCTCCTCGGTGCTCATCGTGCGGACCTTGCGGGGCTCGGACGCGGCCCCGGCCTGCGCGCTGGCGAGTTCGGTGTTGCTGACGCCCCACTCGTCGCTGAGGTCGGCCCCTGGGAGCCCCTCGTCGGGCACCGGAACCAGTTCGGGCTGGCCGTGCGCGGCGTAGCCGTTCACCCCGACGGCCGACGCGGGGGCGGCGAGCGGGGCCATCTTGGGGGCCGACGGTGCACTCGCCTGGCGGCAGAACTTGTTGAGCGCGTGCTCGACTTCGACGGCGGTCTGCGGCCGCTTGTCGGGGCTCTTCTCGAGCACCGAGTTGATGAGGGCGACGAACTCGGGGGGGAGGTCGGGCCGGAGCTGCGCGAGAGGGGTCGGGGCGTTCTCGCGGATCTTCTTGACCAACTCGGGGCCGTCGCCGGAGAACGGGGGGCGGCCGGTGAGGAGGAAGTAGAGGGTCGCCCCGAGGGAGTACAGGTCGCCGCGGGACTCGTGGGTGGGGGAGTCGAGCCGCTCGGGCGGGAGGTACGGGGACACGTTGACCGGGAAAGCCGCGACCGGGGGCCGCATGGGGACGAGGCCGAGTTCGGCGAGCCGGACCACCGCGTCCGGGGTGGGGCGGCGGCGGGCCTTGCCCTGCGCGTTGGTCTTGGTGCTGAGCGGGCCGATGACGAGGTTCCCGGGGCGGACGTCGCCGTGGGTGCCCCCGTGCTCGTGTGCGGCCCGGAGGGCCGAGGCGATCCCCCGCCCGTACTCGGCCGCGAGGAACCCGGGCATCGCCCCGCCGATCTCCTTGGAGAGCGTCTCCAGGTCGGCCGACTCGTGCGTCGCGTCGATCACGAGGTAGATCTGGTCGCCCTGCGTGCCCGCGTCGAGGAGCGGGACGACGTTCGGGTGCGCCAGCATGCCGAACGCCCGGGCGCGGCCGAGGTAGTTGGTCGGGTTGTCGATCGGGGCGAACCACTCGGGGGAGAGCCGGCGGAGGACGATCGGGGTCCGCAGCGACGGGTGCAGCGCCCGGTACGCGGTGCCGCCGGGGCACGGGCCGACCTCGTCCACCACCGGGTACCCGCCGTAGCTCAGTTCGTGGCCCCGGTGCTCCCGGAGCGCCGACGCCTGGAACCGCGTGAGGACGCCGCGGGTCTGGAGGTACTCGCAGAACGTGTTCAGGTCGGACTGGGGCATGTCCGGCTGGGTGATGAGCTGCTGGACCTGCTCAGGGAACAGGACCCGGCTGGCCTGGGCCCGGTCCAGGAACCCCGCGACGGATTCGGAAGGCATGTCAAAGCGTCTCATAGAAGGTCGGCGAGCCTGTGTGGAGGATTGTAGCCCATTCCGGAGCGGATAGCGACTTCCCGCAACGGTTTCCCGCGGCCGCGGGCCGGAAACGGGAGTTGGACGCCGCGGCCGCGGCCGCGCTCCCGAATCGGGCCGCTTCCCAGCACTTTTGCGGGCCGGCCCGCCGCGACTACCGGGCCGCGTTCCAGTGCCCGCCCCACTCGGCCCACGACACCCGCCGGGTCAGTCCGCCGAAGTCCCCGCCCCGCGGGGCCGCGTCGTCGCCCCGCGGGTCACCGTTGACCCGGTCACTCGCGCCCATGTCCAGCACGCCGCGGAGGGCCGTCGCGAACGCCCGCCGCTGCGCCGCGGTCAGCTTGTCGGCCCACCCGACCTGCTCGACCCGCGCGTCGATCTCCCCCCCGACGTTCTCGAACCCGAGCACGAAGGCGTCGCGCCCCAGGGACGGCGCGAGGAGGTCGATGGTGACCCGCTGGCACCCGAGCCGCACCGCCCCGACGGCGAGCGCGACGCCGCTCCAGTCGGGGCACCGCGCGAGGAGGTGAACCAACTCGCGGTCGACGAACCGGTGGACGCCCTCGGCCGCGTGTTCGAGGTCGTGGTGCAGGCGGCCGGCCCGCGCCCGGTCCGCGGTGCGGAGCTTGCGGAACAGCTTGGGGACCGTGCCCGAGTGGAACCCGGGGCGCAGGAGCCCGCGCATCGACTCGCCGTGCGACCCGAGGGTCACCGGCCGCAGCCGGTCGGCCCGGTTCGCCGCGTACAGCCGCCAGTTCGAGAGCAGCTCCCACGCGATGAACCCGAAGATGCCCGGGACGCCGGCGACGATCCAGAACGCCCAGAAGTTCGCCTTCTCGACCCCCCACCCCATCTGGCCCACGAGGAGCGCGCCCAGCGTGGACGGCTCGCTCACCGGGTGCTCGCTCACCACCAGCGGGAGCAGCAACTTGTGCGACACGGTGACGACCGGGAAGTGCTTCACCGGGTTGACCTGCGGCTCGATGAGCAGGTAGAACGCGAACCGGAACACGTAGGCGACCGGGAACCACGCGAGGCCCAGCACCGCCTTCGCCACGAGCGACCCCTGCGAGTCGCCGCCGCGGAACCGGAGCCGCTCGTCGACCGCGTACAGCTTCCGCTCGACCCAGTTGCCCAGGCGGCGGAACCAGTCGAGGATCGTGGCGATGAGGCCGGGGATCAGGTTCACCCGGATCACCCGCCACCAGTCCGACACGGCCTCGGCGACGCGGTCCTGCACGACCCAGCCCCACGGCGTGTTGTACGCGAGCGTGAGCGCGGCCCAGACCGCCCACCCCCACTTCGCGAGGAACCGCGGGTTCGCCCCGAACAGCAGGAGCCCGCCCACGATCACGCCCGTCAGCAGCAGGGGGCTCCAGAAGTACCGCCGCAGCACGCGGACCGGGCGGCTGAGCCGGAAGTCGCGGACCACGCGCGACCGCACCACGCGGGTCGGCACGTCCCAGAGTGCGGTGCGGACCACCAGCCACAGCGCGCGTGCGGTCGCGACGACCCCGCGGCGCACCGGCGGGGCGTGGATCATCAGGAATATGAACACTCCGGCCCCGGCGACCCAGTCCCACGGGACGTGGAAGTGGGTCGCGTTCCCCTCCTTCTTGGTCGAGACCTGCGACGGGATGAGGACGTCGCGGACGATGTTCACCGGGTGCGGCGCGTCCTCCCACTGGAACTCGCCGGTCTCCTCGTCCACGACCACCTCGTCGCTGGTGGCCCGGCCGTCGGGAAGGGCGACCACGGGATCGGCCCTCGGCGGCTGAGGCACCGGCGGGGGTTGTGGTGCGGGCGGGGGCGGCCAGGGCTTACCGGTCACCGTCTTCGCGGCGAACCCGTACACCTTCTCGCCGATGTGCAGCATCTCCTGGCCGCCGATGACGACCATGAACGCGCCGACGCACGGGAGCACCAGGTACAGGAACAGCGCCCGGCCGAACGGCGTGGCGAAGAACAGCGAACTCGCGCGCTGGAGCAATCTCAGATAGACCTCGCCCCGGCGGTAGACGCCGTCGAGAGACACGGCGAGGGTCTGGTCCGCCCTCAGGAGCGGGTCGCCGCGGACGAACTCGCCGGCCCCGCGGAGGTCCGGCATCTTCAGCCGGTTCCGGGCGATCGCGTCGCGCAGGTCGCCCATCCGCAGGTAGCCCGAAGCGCAGACCCGGTCGAGCAGTTCGGCGACGAGCTTGTCGCGGGCGACCTCCTCGACGGTGTTCGCCGCGACCAGCCCCGCGTCGGCGAGGGCCGCCCCCACGACCGGCCCGAGGTCGCGGCGGATCTCGTGTTCGAGTTCGTGGAGCTGGTGGTGGAGCAAGCGGTCGACCCGCAGGTGCGCCGCGGGGCCGAGCGCCGCCCGCACGAGTTGCCCGTGAGCCCGCCGCAGCCCCATCAGGATGAGGACCGGCTTGGCCCGGGGGAGCGGGCGCTTCACCGGCCTCCGGCCGAGGGTGCGGATCGACTCCGCGAGGTCCACGGCGAACACCTCACGGGACAGGTCCGCCGGGATCTTCTGGAGCTCGTAGAGGCACCGGGCGGCCCGGGGCCACACCCCGGCCCACGCGGCGTCGAGCACCGGCCCCAGCGCCTGCCGCCACTCCTGCCGCGTGTCCCGGTCCCAGTGGAACATGTCGCCCAGTGCGTCGACCAGTTTGCCGAGTGACTCGCGGGCACCGGCCAGCGCCTTCTCGCGGCCGTCCCCGGTGGCCGCGGCCGCGACGTGCGAGCGCAGGATCGCGGCGCGTACGTTGTTCCCCTTGCGCTCGGCCTCGGCGGCCCGGCCCAGCAACTTACTCGGCTCCTCGGGCGGCCCGGCCGCGACCTGCTGAACCGGGTCGGCGCCCGACCACCGCTCGTCCGGCGGCGGCTCGGCGTGCGGAGCGGCGGCCCCGGCCGGCCGGGTCGCTTCGAAGAGTGCCGCGGCGTCCACGTCCCCGGCGAGCGCCCGCTCGACCGACCCGTCGTGCGGGAGGCTCGGGAACAGGTCTTCGAGCCTGTGGTGCGAGAACTTCGCCGTCGCGAGATACGTCGCGGCGAACGCCCGGTAGCGGGCCGGGTCGGGGGCCTCGGGCGAGACGAGGTGCTCGGACTCCAGGACGTACCGCACCTCGCGGGCGGCCGGCGGCCCGAACTGCGCGAGGCGCTTCGAGCAGTCGCCCACGGTGAGCGCGCCGGTTTCGAGCTTGCGGTTGATCGCCCGCATCACCGCGGCCTCGAACAGTACCTCCCAGTACGTGAGGAGCTGCTCCTCGCGCGGGAGCCGCTCGATCATCCGGTCGTTCGGGTCGGTGACGAGGAGCAGGGCCGGCTCGGTCCCGGCGAGGACGTGCGCCGGCAGCACGGCCGCCTCTTCGAGGTCGGCCCGCGCCACCCACAGGGGCAGCTTCGTGTTCGTCGGGAGTGCCGCGCCGGTGTCGATGAGGTAGTTGCGGACCTGCCCGAGGTGCCGCTCAGGGACGAGGCGGACGGCCGGTTCGACGGCCCGCAGAACGGGCTCCAGGCTCAGGTCGTGCGACACGCGGGCACCACGAAAGGGGAAGCGGAATACCTGCTGAGGAGACCGCGGGGAACGACTCCGGACGAACCCTGAGCGCCAGCGAGGGGGTGACGCTCACCCCCTCGCTGGCGCTCAGGGTTCGCCACCTGCTATCTGGGCGGTGTCCGCTCCACTTTTGTCCTCCCTTGCCGCGCCCGGTCACCCCTCCGAGCCGCCGGAGTCGCGGAGGATCTTGCGGAACGCCTCGACCGCGTACGGGAACAGGTCCGGGCCGGTGACGCCGCCGGTCGGGCCGCCGCCGCGGAGGTGCGGCTCCATCACCGCGAACCCGCGGTACCCGCGCTTGACCGCGTCGCGGGTGCTGTGCGCGATGTTGCCGTCCCCGGTGCCCGCGATGACCCCGTGCTCGTGCCCGGCCGCCGGCCCGCCCCGCTTCCAGTCCTTGATGTGGAAGTGCGACGTGAACTCCTTCGTCTTCTCCCACCCCTCGACCGGGTCGAAGTCGCCGTAGGCGTAGTTCGCGGCGTCGTACGCGGCCCGCAGTGCGGGACTGTTCACCGACGCGAGCACGTCCCGGACCCGGTCCGGCGAGTCGCCGAAGATGCGGTGCTCGTTCTCGTGGAACAGCACGACCTTGCTGGCCGCGGCGAGTTCGGCCATCGCCCCCATGCGGCGCACGACCTCGTCGCGGTGCGCCGGCCAGTCCGCGGGGTTGAAGTTGTGGTCGTTGCCCGGCGGGTAGAAGCTGAACACGCGGATGTTCGGCGTCCCCAACACGCCGCACAGCTCGACCGCCCGCTTCAACTTGTCGAGGTGCGGCTCGAACGGCGAGTCGATCGCGATCTTGCCGACCGGCGACCCGATGGCCGACAGCTTGAACCCCTCGCCGTCGAGGAGCGCCTTGAACTCCTTGATCTGCGCGTCCGTGAGGACGAGCACGTTGGTCTTGTAGATCGACCGGAACTCGATGTGGCGGACGTTGCACGCTTTCAGGACGGAGAGCTGCTCGCGGGGGTCCGGGGAAATCTCGTCGGCGAACGCGGAGAGCGTGAACATGGCGGCCTCGCGGGTGGCAGTGTGGTTGCAGACAGAGTAGGCTTGAGGGGTGAAACGGCGAGCGGCCGGTGTCCGTAAGTGTGTGGAGCCCCCGCGAATGCGAACGGCCCTGCTCGCGCTATTCGTCGCCCTCGTCGGCTGCTCACGGCGCGACGCCGCGGGTCCCGGCGTGCAAATCGCGCCGCATGATCCGACCGCACCTTCCGTGGGTGACGCGCCACAACCGCCGACGCTCCTCGAACTCGATTTCCTGGGGCTGTGGGACCGGACCGCAACGCCGCGGCCCTCAGTCGAGGAGCAGCAGCGGTTGTACCACGGCCTCGTCGTATACGCCGACCATCCCGAAGAGTGCCTCGCGGCGGAGATCGTCGGGGGCGGGTTCGCGACGCCGCTCGCCGTGTGGGGCCGGCACCAGGCGCAGCGCGCCGTCGTGAAGCGGGTGCGGGCGGCCGCCGAGCAACCGCCGAGCGTCGCGCCGGTCGGCGGCCTGATCGCCCGCAGTTGTGACGGGACGCGGACAGTAACCGTTATCGCGGTGGTCGATGAACCGGCCGCGGCCCGCGAGCGGTTCCGCGAGTTGGTCGAGCAGGGCGTGGTGCCGGCCGTCGCCGCGGCGACCGGGAGCACCGTCGCCCCCGAACCGCTCGCGGGCGCGCCGTCGGGGGTAGGGCTCACGCACTATGAAGTAGTGGGCGTGTAAGGGTTTGTGTGTATCACGG